>NZ_JBFWJQ010000027.1:0-25862 GCF_050253115.1 Syntrophotalea sp. | reverse complement strand
TGTGGGACTGGCGGCCATGGCCTGCTGCCACCAGGCGTAGCTGAGGTCCGCATACTGTGTGCCACAAGCAGTGCAGGTGGCACTGCGGTAGGAGCCGTGCAGTTCGATAACCTTGCGGCTGCCGGCCTGTTGGTGGAGGATGTCGATATTCTGGGTGATCACCCCGGCCAGGCAACCCGTCTGTTCCCGTTCAGCCAGCCAGCGGTGGGTAAAGGTCGGCCGGATATCCTTCACGGTGTCGACGAAATCCCGCGAGAATTCGTAAAAATACTGCGGGCTGCGCCGAAACCAGCCGATCTCGAAGACCTTCTCGGGATCGTACCGCCGGGTTACATACAGCCCCTGCGGTCCCCGGAAATCCGGGATGCCCGCTGCCGTGGAGATGCCGGCACCGGTAAGAGCAACCACACAGCGGGCCTGCCGGATCAACGCGGCGCAGCGTACCGGCTCAAGTGACTGAATTTTTACCATCGAGAGTGGCCCTTTCTGAGACCAATGCCGATTTGTCCATCTCGTTTTTATCCGGAGCTTCCGGATGGCCCCTGTCTCGTATTCATTGTCAGTGGCCCGTCGGCGCCTAAACCCCCTGAAACCGTACCGCCTCGTCAAGAAGAACCGTTTTTCTCACCCGGTAATCATGCAGAAGCGATTTTTCCCGAGGGATCGATTCCAATTCGGCAAGACCCAGAAATTGGGCGAAACATTCGAGAGTGCGCAGAGTGTAGCAGGTGCGCAGCTCCTGCTCCGGATCGTATGCCGATGCGGGCGCCATCTCGTCAAGCAGCATGGGGAATGCCTGCAGAAAGTGGTCTTCGTAAAAAGCCGCATCGCGCCATTGATCGCCGTGGCGGTGCAGCAGAAACAGGGTGAAAAGGAAGGCCTGCTGCAAAAAGGGAATCTCCGGGTAGCGGTCCCGGTAGGCCCAGTTGAACTTTTGCGTGTAAGCCCGCAGCAGGAGCGGATGGATGGCGGCGTATCCGTTGTGGGAAAGGAGGTTGCGGCAGTTGCGGCTGAGGATGAAACGGCCTTTGTATTTGCGCAGCAGTCCCGCCGCCTCGGCCACCAGACGGGTGACGTGCAGGTCGAAGAAATCCTCTTCCTTGTTGATATTGCCATACCGCGTCCGCTCGCGGCAGGCCTCTTCGCCGAAGTAAGCGAGGGCCGCCTCCCGGCAGAAATGACGCGGCAGGTTGCCTTTGGCGGTGGGCTTCAGCCCCTGCTCGCCGACGGCCTCCGCCAGCAACCGGAACAGGGTCAGGATCGGTGCCACGGGCTCCGCGGACAGGATTTCGGAAAAACGCACCAGGCCCGGCGAATCAAAAGGGTCGTAGAGCAGCTGATGCATCTGCTGCGCCGACAGGCCGGCAAAATCGGCCACAGACTGCTGGTTGCGCTGCTGCATATGGGTCTTGAGGAAGGCGTTGGCCTCTTCGAGCGATTCGAAATCGCGCCCTTGCAACGCCTGACGGATTTCAGCAAACATGTCCGCCGGGGTCTGACCAGAGGGGGCATCCCGGCGCTGGCCCAGGCAGCATTTCTTGTACTTCAGTCCACTGCCGCAGGGGCAGGGATCGTTACGGCCGACTTTGTCCTCCGCCATAAGGATTTTCTCCCGGCATAGCCTTGTTGGTCTCAAACCGCACCGACGCAATGCTGTGCGGACCTTTGTATGACAGAAAGTGTAAATGAAATGCGGGTTTTCAACAACGTGGGAATGGATCTGCCCGGCGTGTTTATTTCACGCTAGTATCCATCCGGGGTTTTCGGATGGCTATTAGCTTAAAATAACCGTGTTTTTTTGATGATGTTATGCTAAATTTCTGACCATATATCTAATGAGCTTTCTTGGTTTTTCCCAAGATTAAGGCAGTTTTTATTGTGAGGAGGTACAGACATGAAAACCATCGTTTTGAAAAAGTGGGGGCTGGTCTTATCGGCCTGCCTGCTGTGGGCCGCTCCGGCGGCGGCCGTCGGAAACTACACGACCATTTTTTCGGAGAGTTTTGACGACAGTCCCTTCGTCGACCGGGGCTGGACCACCCAGGATCTGCAGGGCAGCGGCATGACCTGGAGCTGGTACAGCTCAGTTTCAACATTCCGCCTGTCGAGCGACATCAGCTCCGGTGGCGTGGTTGGGGCCGATTCCGACGTTCATTACGGCTATTACTGGGATGCGGCGCTTGTTTCGCCCGCCATCGACCTTGGCGCCGCGCGCGAGGTCATCCTGAGGTTTGCCGGGAATTTTCAGACTTTTGCTCTATCAGATAGAGCATTTCTTGATATCAGCACCGACAGCGGCGCCACCTGGACCAATCTGGCAACCAAAAACAGCGACGACCCTGCCGGCGGGCTTCTTCAAGAATTTTTTCTGAACGACTATCTGGGGCAGACGGTACAACTGCGCTGGCGCTATGTCACCGGCGGCACCTGGGAGTGGTTCTGGTACCTGGATAACATCCTGGTGTACGCCATGCTGGGGGTCGAGTTTCCGTTTGCACCCGCCACCGCCAACCAGGCGGCGATTCTCGCCAGCCTTACAGGGCTGACCGAGGGTGCCGAAGGGCAGACGCTCGATGACCTGCAGGCCCTGGCCGATCTCGGCGATGGCGCGTTTCAACGCGGTCTGGACGCCCTTTCGCCCGAGCCTTACGCCGCGCTGCGCGATGTCAGCCTGCAGTTGACCCGGCGCTTTGCCGGCATCGCCCGAAGCCGCACCGAACGTCTTGGCGACAGCGCCCGCACCCTGGCCGGCATGCCGCGCCATTATGCCGCTGCCAACAGCGTGATGAGTGATGTGGATTACATCGCTGGCGAAGACAGCAACGGACTGTGGGCACAGCCGTTCCTGCTCAGAGCGGACCAGGACGGCAGCGGTGGCCGTTTCGGCTACCGGCACAACGCCTACGGTTTCGTGCTCGGTTTTGACCGCCGCATCGGCTCCAACGGCCTGGCAGGAGCCTTCTTCGGCTATGGCAACGGTGATGTGCGTTACGACACGGTCAACGCCGATACGGATCTGGACAGCTATTGCGGCGGCCTCTACAGCGGCTGGAAGCTCGGCCGTTTCGATGTCGATGGCGGCGCCTCCTGGACGCGCAACCGCTATGGCACCGAACGCGCCATCCAGCTCGCCGACGGCACCCGCAAAGCCACCTCCAGCCATGATGGGGATGAAATTTCCGCGTGGCTCGGCGGCGCCTACCACTGGCTGCGCCTCGGCGCCTTCGAACTGCAGCCCATGGCCTCCTTGCAGTACGCCTACTACGACGGCGAAAGCTTTGACGAAAAGGGCGCCGATACCTTCAATCTGCACGTCCGGGGCACCGATGCCCACTCCATCGCTTCGCGCCTGGGTTTGCGCCTGAGCAGCGCCTTCAGCTACGAAAAACAGTACATTACCACCGAAGTGCGCGTGGAATGGGCTCATGAATTCGGTGAAATCAACCGCCAGGTCAGCGCCAACTTCGCCGGCGTGGATACCTTCACGGTAGACGGCATCGAACCGGAACGGGATGCCGCCATCATCGGCCTGGGCGTGGCCAACAATTTCACCGACCATCTGTCCATGTTCGTCAACGGCGACGTCGAGTTGCGGGATGATTTCAGTGGCTGGCAGATTGCCGCGGGGATGCAGGGATCGTTCTGAATTCGGCGCAACAGCGTTTTTGAAATAAAAAGGAAATTGCAAGGAGCGGACTCCAACAGTCCGCTCCTTTTTTGATGTTGGTAATTTTCCCCGGCCGGCGCTTTACTCACCTCCCCCCCCGGCTCCTGGCCCGCCTGCAACGGCGTCACAAGGGGGAAAAGACGGCAAACCGGGTTTGCCGTAAACCAATCTCGCAGCGCCGGTTTCCGCAACAGCCCAACTGAAAACTGGCGACGCACTACCGATACGCAAAAGCCCTACGCAGCGCAACCCCACCAAACGGGCAGCGCCGCTGACACAAGGCAGCGCCCTTGGAGCCGGAGCCTATCATAATGGCGATAGCCGACCCTACGTCCTTTCTTTCCATACTTTCTTTAGACGAGTAAAGAAAGTATGCCGGCTGCCGGCCGGGACCGGCGAAGTTGAAGTAAAAGATTTTGACCTAAGCTGGCAGCTCGCAGCTTTCAGCTCGCAGCTTTCAGCTCTCAGCTTTCAGCTTTCAGTTCTAAACCTTTAACTTCAATACCGCGGGGTGGCGCCCCCGCCCGGCGCTGCACTCCGGCCGCGTCACAAAGGGAAACAAGGAAAGAAATCCATATCCTTCAGCACCAAAACCAACGGGGAAGAGCACTGCCGCCCTTCCCCGTTTCCTTATCAACCTTTATGTTTATGCCCCTTCCCATTGCCCTTGCCATGGCCACGCCCATCGTCCTGCGGATAATGAGCCCTGCCCTTGTAATGATGTCTGTCCCTTCTGTAATGGGCATATTCCGCATCCCTTGCACGGATGATGTCCCGATAACGTTTTTTGGCCAGCCCGGGCGGCAGATGCCGGGGACCGACACCCTGCCAGGGGCCATTGTAGCTCGCGCCCCGATACCAGCGGCGATCCTTGCAGACATAGTAGCTGCCGCCGACATAGAACATGTCATAAGGCACCCCTACGGCAACATGAAAGCCAAGTTCGGCGGGCGCCAGGAACACGGGGGGCTCGTGCACGACGACGGGACGGGCGCCGTGGCTGCCGATGTGCACATCGAGGCCGAAGTCCACGTCGGAGGCCTGGGCGACGGACGTTCCCATCAGGGCAACGGCCAGCAACAGAAAAAGCATGTGTCTCATTTTCGGATCTCCTTTGCAATGCAGGATAAAAATGAACCTCTACCGGAAGAGCACGATTCATGCCGCCGGGGATGAATGAAACCCCGGTCGATGGTTTTGGCAATTGAGACGGTTTGTCAGGCGCAAGGTTTACCGGGTTCCGGGAAATTTTTGCAGGACCGCGCCTTTTTTGGAGAATGGGGCGTTACCATGAAGCGACATGCGAAGGCAGGGCTTGGAGCGCAACCGTACTCATGCAAAGGGAATGGATGGCAACGGACTCAGTCGGTCTAGCGGTCGGGACAACATTGCTGCCAGCGCTCTTGCGTAAAGGTCTCGAACACCACCTCTCCCTTGCAGCGCTTGCACACTACATGACGCCGGCGGCGTTCGGCGGTGGCGACCCAGCAGCCGTTGCAGCAGCTTACGATGTAACGTGGCGGCGCGAAGCGCAGACCATGGCAACGCTCCCCGCTGCCGCCAAGCCGTTTGGCCATGGCACGCCATACGGCATCGTGGTTGTGCCCGGGCCCGACCAGGGCGTGGGCGATTTCGTGCAGCAGGGTATCGAGAATTTCAGCCTCGGGGGCATTGCGCGCCAGATGCCGCGACAGGGTGATGGTCCTGCTGCCGTACCGGCAGCTACCGGCGCGACGCGTGGCGTCGTCAAAAACAAAACGCCAGTTCTTCAGGCCGTGGCGCTGGAGCATCTCTCCAGCCTGCTGTTCGACAGCCTCCAGCCGCGAGACATCGTCCGAAGGGGTTGGTTGCGCCGCTCCTTCCGTTGCCTCGCGCGCCAGCAGCGCATAGCAAACGCGGTATTCGTCGCGGTTGTCGCACACCACCAGCGCCCGTTTGGGATTGAGCCGCGCAATACAGCCGGCGACGGTTTTCTCGCGGAACCGGAAACACACCCGGTCGCCGACCTGAAACTGCAGGGGGGAAACCGCGGGGACCGGAAGCTCAACAGGAGGAGGCTGCACCACGGGTGCCCGGGTAGGCGGCACCAGCTGTTCGTGGTCAAGCCGGTAAACGCGGCGGTCGTCGCCGAGGACATACACCTGCCGCCGATCGGCACGCGCCACGGTGCCGGAAAGTTCGCGGCCCTGATGCATGAAGCGGACGGTCTGCCCGAGCTGGAAGGGAGATCTGCCTGGTTGGGTCATTGACAAACTCCGGGGAAACGGGTGGATTCCGTGTCGGAGTCTGCCAGATTTCTTAAGCGAGGGCAAGACCTTGGCCCCGGCGCAAAAAAAATCCCCTCTGCCCAGGAGGGGAAAATCTCGCAGAAAAATCGAGAATGACAGAACAGCCTGAATCTCAGTAGAAAAAGGCAAAGCGAGCCTGAATCGACTTGGTCTCGACGCCGCTCTTGACCCCGAAGTCGTCCCGATACTGCAGCAGCAGCTGGTAATTGTCGCCGATATTGAAGGCGGAGGTGAACATCAGGGCATGATTGTCCTGATCGTCCTGCTGGTCGATGCCGTCGATTTCGGTTTCGCCGCCGTTGGCGTAGAAATAGCTCAGGCCGAGCCACCAGCGCTTGGTGACATCATAGCTCACGTGCACTTCGGCGCCGTAGAGCGGGTCCTGCTTTTTGGTAACCGTTTCCTCCCCATTCCAGCAGTCGTCGTTGTCGCCGAAAATCGTGACATTGCCGATCAGGTCGATGTAAAGCGGCCCGAAGCCCTTGACCAGGCCGATTTCATTCTTGAGCGCCCAGCGGTTGGCGCCAAGGTTCAGCGCCCGTTTCTTGCTGTATTCGCCGATAGGAATGGTGAAGTAGGGCGTATAGCCGAGCCACAGCTGTTTTTCCGGGTTGTTGACGAACCAGGTGGTCATGAGAAATACCGGGTCGGCGATGCCGGAACTGGATGTATCGTTGACCAGATCGCCATCGAGACTGGCTTCGCCGGCGATGATAAGGGCCTGCGGATCGACCACGAACGGCCCGAGATTGGTGTAGTACACCGGACGGAAGATGACGATATTCTGGCTGAGATTGAAATCGGTGGAAACGACCTGGTCATCGTTCTTGAGGCGGTGGCCGGTGATGTGCTGCAGGTAGGTGCAGAACAGCATACTGCCGGCCGGCAGCGGGATGTAGTCACGGGGATCGGCCGATCGGGCCAGATCCGGCACCAAAAAAGCGCTCAGCAGAACGCTGATGATCAACAGTCTTTTCATGTCCCTGCCTCCTGGATGAAAATGAAATTCCGGGGGCGACCCCTGTCGCCCCCGAAGCACGGGTGATTACATGGCCGCCCGGTACAGGGCCATGATTTCATCGATGCTGATCAAGCGCGGATTGGTCAGACAGCAGACATCCTTCGAAGCGTTTTGCGCCAGAATCGGGATATCGTCTTCCTTGACACCCAGCTCACCCAGGCCGGCGGGAATGCCGACATCCGCCGACAGCCGCCGCATGGCCGCGATGGCCTTTTGGCCGGCATCCATGACGGACAGGCCGGTCACGTTCTCGCCCATGGCGACGGCGATGTCCCGGAACCGCTCGGGACAGGCGATGAGATTGTACTGTTCGACCACCGGCAGCAGCACGGCATTGCATACCCCGTGTGGCAGATTGTAAAAGCCGCCAAGCTGATGCGCCATGGCATGCACGTGGCCGATGAAGGCGTTGTTGAAGGCCATGCCGGCCAGGTATTCGGCAAAGGCCATGCCTTCGCGGGCTTCGAGGTCCTGGCCGTTGGCCACGGCCTTGCGCAGCCACTTGGCGATCAGTTCGATGGCCTGCAGACCGCAGGCGTCGGTGGCCGGAGTGGCCATGATCGAAACATAGGCCTCCACGGCGTGGGTCAGGGCGTCCATGCCGGTGGCGGCGGTCAATGCCGGGGGCAGACCGACCATGAGCAGGGGGTCGTTGATGGCGACCGTGGGAGTGATCTGGGCGCCGCCAATGGCCATCTTGACGTGGTTGTCGGTATTGGTGATGACGCAGAAAAAGGTCATCTCGCTGCCGGTGCCGGCCGTGGTGTTGATGGCGATCTTGGGCGGGGTCGGTTTGGCGATCTTGCCGACGCCCTCGTAATCGCGGATCGAGCCACCGTTGGTGGCCACCACGCCGATGGCCTTGGCGCAGTCATGGGAGCTGCCGCCGCCCAGGGATACGATCAGATCGCAGCCGTTGTCCCGGTAGACTTTGAGGCCGGCTTCCACATTTTTGTCGGTCGGGTTGGGTTCGGCACCATCGAACACGACCACCTGCAGACCGGCTTCTTCCAGGTTGGCCTGGATGTCGCCCGCCATGCCGAGCTTGACCAGCCCCTTGTCGGTGACCAGCAGGGCCTTTTTGCCGCCGGCCTTTTTCGCTTCGGCGCCGGCCTGTTTGGCGGCGCCTACGCCCAGCAGGCTGACCGTGGGAATATTGAAAACGAACGTCTGTTCTGCAAGAGCCCTCATATCTTCCTCTCTTTCCTGAAATCGCAACGGGAATATTTACATCGCCTTTTTGTACAACTCGATAATGTCTGCAACCTTCACAGTGCGGGGATTGAACAGGGTGCAGACGTCTTTCATGGCGTTTTCGGCCATGACGGGAATATCCTTTTCGGTCACGCCGATGGCGGCCAGACCTTTGGGAATGCCGATGTCCCTGGACAGGCGACGGATAGCGGCGACGGCCTGTTCGGCCGCTTCCATGGTGGTGAGACCCTCGATGTTTTCGCCCAGAAGTTCGGCAACTTTGGCGTATTTTTCGGCGTTGGCGATAAGGTTGAATTCACATACCACCGGCAGGCAGATGGCGTTGCACACCCCGTGCGGCTTGCCCAGCAGACTGCCCGGCTGATGAGCCATGGAATGTACGATGCCCAGACCGGCGCTGTTGAAAGCCATGCCGGCCAGGTATTCGGCGTAGGCCATGGCGTCGCGCGCTTCCAGGTCGGTGCCATTGGCCACGGCCTTGCGCAGCCACTTGCCGATCAGTCTGATGGCCTGCATGGCCAGGCAGTCGGTGACCGGGTTGGACAGCAAGGTGGTGACATAGGCTTCCACGGCGTGGGTCAGGGCGTCCATGCCGGTGGCGGCGGTCAGCGATGATGGCAGACCGACCATCAGGCCCGGATCGTTGACGGCCACGTCGGCGGTCAGACGGGCATCGCAGAACACCATTTTGACCTTGGTGTCGGTGTTGGTGACCACCGCGAAGCGGGTCATCTCGCTGCCGGTGCCGGCGGTGGTGTTGATGGCGATGTAGGGCGGCAGGTCGGCCTGCAGGGTATCGATGCCGGCCCAATCGCGGATGTCGCCGCCGCTGGTGGCCATGATGGCCATGCCCTTGCCGCAGTCGTGGGAGCTGCCGCCGCCCAGGGTGACGAGCAGGTCACAGCCGTTGTCCTGCCACACCTTGAGGCAGTCGCGCACGTTGAGATCGGTGGGATTCGGCTCGGCTCCGTCGAAGACGGTTACGCTCAGGCCGGCTTCCTCCAGGTAGCCCTTGATCTGGTCGGCGACCCCGATCCTGGCCAAACCGGCGTCGGTGACGATCAGGGCCTTGGTGCCGCCCAGCACCTTGGCCTGCTGACCAACCTGCTTGACCGCTCCCAGCCCCAGGAGACTGACCGTAGGCATATAGAATCCGTAAACCTTTTCTGCCATTGCTCCCATGATGCATTTCTCCTTCTGTTGTGTAACGGGTTAAAGAGAGCATGCGGACGGTGCCGGCATGCACATAACAACGAACCGCGGCTGCATCCTCCTCCACAAAGCCAACGGTGAATCCGCAACACACCAGAGCAGAGAACATACCAAGTATCGTAAACGGAAATTATGTTTTACTTTCAATATGTTGAATAAAATTCGCAGGCCTTGCGCAACCTTTTGGGGTGCAACGAATCCTGCAAATTTAGAACGATGTTTTTAGGGAATTGCCAGATGAAAACCAGAATAAAGCAGATTTGTCAGCGGCCAGCAAAGGGATGCGCAAGGGGATGCAAGAAAGATTGACAGAACAGAAAGATAAATTGAGGAACTATAATCCTCGGATAAAACGCCTTCTCAGCTTTATGCCGCAGCGATGCCACGGCACGGACTCACGACGAAATTCAACGCCCGTCAGGCGGCTCCTGACGTTTGAGGCGCTGGTTGAGAGCCTGCCGCGAGATCCCCAACAGGGTCGAGGCGACCCCTTGATTGCCTCTGGCCAGATCCATGGCGGCCATAATCAGCAGCCTGTCCATCTCCCTCAGGGTGGGAAACCGCCCGAACAGAGTGCGCAACCGTTCGGCGGCGGGCCGATCCCGATCCGGAGAGGGTAATTGCACGGTTTTTTCGCGGCAGATCACGCTTTTGAAGCTGTCCATGGACAGCACGCCGGACTGATGCCGGGCCACGGCATCATAAACCATGGCCTGCAGCTCCCGCACATTGCCCGGGAAGGCATAGCTGCCGAGCAAACGCGACAGTTCCGGATTGGAAACCGGCGGCTTCTTGTGAAATTCCCTGGCCGCCCTGGTGACGAAATAATCGAGCAGAACGGGGATGTCCTCGAGCCGCTCGCGCAGCGGCGGGATATGCACATGATGGGCGCAGAGCCGGTAATACAGGTCGCTGCGGAACTGCTCTTTGCTCATCATCTGCTGCAGATTCTTGTTGGTAGCCACCACCACGCGGGCGTCGCTCTTGCGCGGCACATCGGAACCGATGGGGTAGTACTCCCCCTCCTGCAACAGGCGCAGCAGTTTGACCTGAGAGGCTTCCCCGAGATCACCGATTTCGTCGAGAAACAGGGTGCCACCGGCAGCCTGGGATATCAGTCCTGCCCGCGGCCGGTCGGCGCCGGTAAACGCGCCGCGCTCGTGGCCGAACAGGGTATCGGAAAACAGGTTGTCATCCAATCCGGCGACATTGACGCATACAAGCTTGCCGGCAAGTCTGCTGAGCTGATGGATGGCGGTAGCGAACAGTTCCTTGCCAACACCGGTTTCGCCGGTTATGAGAATCGGCTGGCGGGAGCAGGCGATGACCTCCATGTAGCGGAAGATGGCGGTCATCTTCTTGCTGCAGGTAATGATCGGGGCGAACACTTCGGGGTGTTCGAGCTGATCCGAAAGCAGCTGTTCCTTGAGCAGATGCACTTCGTTGCGCAGGTTGCACAATTCCAGGATGCGCTGCACGCTGGTCACGAAGCGGGTTTTATCGACCGGTTTGACCAGATAATCGTGGGCGCCGCTCTTCATGCACTGCACCGCCAGCTCCAGTTCGTCGCTGGCGGTCATGATCAGCACCGGAATGTGGGGATATTTGCGGCAGATATCGATCAGCAATTCCTGGCCGGAAACATGGGGCATGAACAGGTCAAGTACGATGACACCGAAATTGCGTTTGGCCAGCAGGGGCATGACCAGACGGCTGTCATCGCAGGTCTCGACCTCGCGAATCCCGGCGCTGCGCAGAATGGTACGGGAACTGAAAAGGATGTTGGGCTCGTCGTCGACCAGCAGAACCGGGAGAGTGTCACAGCCAGGCACCATGGTATCCAGCCTCCTTGCGGTGGATGGCGACGGGCCTGAAACTTAGCCCGCCGCATGGGTTGCACCGGGGCTGCGCCCGGCGACCAGGACATTCTACCCGCCGGGCGAAAATATTGCCAGACCTGCGTTAGCGCCGGACCGGAAGGCCGCTTACCCCAGGCTCTGCACGGCGGTCATCGCCACCGTACTGACAATGTCCTCCACCGTGCAGCCGCGGGACATGTCGTTGAACGGCCGCGCCAGACCCTGTACCATCAGCCCCGCCGCCTGGGCCCCGGCAATGCGCTCGGTCAGCTTGTAACCGATATTGCCGGCATTCAGATCGGGGAAAATGAGGGTATTGGCCCGGCCGGCAACCGGCGATCCCGGCGCTTTCTGGCTGGCGACCTGGGGGACGATGGCGGCATCCAGCTGCATTTCGCCGTCGATCAGCAGTTCCGGCGCCAGACTTCGGGCGATCTGGACCGCCTGCCGCACGCGGCGCACCTCCTCATGGTCGGCGCTGCCCATGGTGGAAAAGGACAGCATGGCCGCCCGCGCCTCCACCCCCAGCAGGCTGCGGCAGCTGCGCGCGGTGGTTACGGCGATTTCGGCCAGTGCCTGCGCATCGGGACGGGGATTGACCACGCAATCGGCGAATAGCAGGGTGCCGTTTTCACCGAGCTCCGGCCGGGGAGTCACCATCAGCATCACCGAAGAAACGGTACGGATGCCGGGGGCGGTGCCGACCACCTGCAAAGCCGCGCGCAGTACATCGCCGGTACTGTTAAAGGCTCCGGCCACCGCGCCGTCGGCATCTCCTTTGCGTACCATCATGGCCGCGAAGTGCAGTTGATCCAGGGCCAGCAACTGTTTGCAGGCTTCGCCGACGGTAAGCCCCTTGTGCTTGCGCAGATCCGCCAGTTCTTCAGCATAATCCTGCAGCAGGGCGCTGGCAGCCGGTGCCAGCAGCGTTACCCGGCTCAGATCCGCACCGACCGTCTCGGCCCGGTTCAGAAGAGACTCGGGGTCGCCGAGCAGCACGATGCGGGCCAGCCCTTCCCCGGCAATACGGCCGGCAGCCAGCAGCATACGGTCATCGTAACTTTCCGGCAACACGATGGTCTGCGGTTGGCGCCGCGCGTTTTGCTTGATCTGCGATATAACATCCATTGTCATCCCCCGATAACATCCGGTTTGGCCAGTCGCCTGCCACCAGGTCATGCCTTGGGTAAAGCAGCGACCGTGCCAGTCTGATAATTCTCAAAAACCCTCTATTTTTTAAAGCCTTACAACCACCAGCAAGCCATCCATGCTCCCTCAAGGGGCTGCAACGAAATATTCATGTGCAAAAAATATTGCACGAAACAGCGCTTGCAATCCCCTCAGCGCGGAGCATAAACCCGCGCAAATTCCTCGTTCCGCAACACGCGCAGGGCGCCCTGTGCAAGAGCGAGCATTTCGTCCTCGCCCGGATAGGCCCAGACGGTGGCGATCCACCCGACCCTTTCGCGGATCCATTCGACCAGTTCACTCCAGTGCGCCACCCCGCCGGTCAGGACGATGGCATCGACATCGCCGTTCAGCACGGTAGCCATGGCGCCGATTTCCTTGGCGATCTGATAAGCCATGGCCCGGGCCACTGCCAGGGCTTGGCTATCTCCGGCGGCGATGCGGCGGCCTACCTCGATGGCCGAATTGGTCCCCAGATAGGAAACCAGGCCCCCTTGCCCGATGAGCTTTTTCTTGATTTCCGCCTTCGTACAGGTACCGCCGAAGCAAAGCTCGACCACATCGAGCAGCGGCAGGGTGCCGCTGCGCTCCGGCGAAAAGGGCCCGGCATCGAGAGCGCCGCTGACATCGACCATGCGGCCATGCCGATGGGCGGTGACGGAGACGCCCCCGCCGAGATGCGCGATGATCAGATTGAGTTCTGCGTAATCCGCAAAATGGTCGGCGGCGGCGCGACGGGCCACCGCCTTGATATTCAGGGCATGGCCAATGCTGTGCCGCTCGATACCGGCCAGGCCGGAATACCGGGCGATGTCGTCCATTTCGTCCACCGTCACCGGGTCGACGGTAAAGGCCGGCGCGCCGGCGAGACCGGCGATCTCCCTGGCAATCAGCACGCCCAGGTTGGAGGCGTGCTCACGGGGACCGATGGCCCGCATTTCCTCCAGCATGGATTGATTGACGGCGTAGGTACCGCTTTCGAGGGGACCGAAAAGGCCGCCCCGGCCGACGACGGCATCCAGCCCGTTCACAGCGACGCCGTGCTTTTCAAGCCAATGCAGCACCGAATCGCGCCGGAAGGAATACTGGTCCGGCACATGGGCGAAGGGCGCCAGGGCATCCGTGTCGTAGCGCAGGGTTTCCTGCAACAGCAGGGTGTCGTTTTCAAACAGGGCGACCTTGGTCGATGTGGATCCCGGATTGATGGCGAGAATCCGATAGTTGGCATGTGTCGACATGGCTTTATCCTTGGCAACCGGGTTGACATGAATACCTGGCAGGCAGCTTTTCCATCCGGATTTTCCGGAAGGTGAAGATGTACAATCAGCAAGCCCGATGCCAGTCCTGTGCGATGGTGCAACTATCCGTAATTTAATATAATTATGTGGTTTAAAGCAGGATGTTCACGCCCCATGGGGATGCAACGCGGTGGCGGAGGCATACGAGAGAAGAGCGGTTGAGAAAGGCGGTCGTATCAGGATGGACCAGGGCCATGGAAAGGCTCTGCAATAGCAATAAATCTTGCAGTCATGGCCGCCATCCCGGACGTCACTTACGGCTGAGCCCAACCTGTATTTTTCTGCCAAAGCGCTTCGAACGTCTCTCTCTTGCCGGGCAGTTTCAAAGGACCGGTAGCGTCACCGTAACCGTGGTCCCGACTCCAACCGTCGATTCAAAATCGATGGTACCCTTGTGATCGTTGATGATGGCGTAGCAGATCGACAGACCCAGCCCGGTTCCGCCGGATTTGTGCCTGGTGGTGAAAAACGGATCGAGGATGCGGCCACGGATTTCCTCGGGGATGCCGATACCCTGATCGCGGATCCTGATCACCACGGCGCGGGGTGCCTGTTGCAGGGACGTCGAGAGGAAAACGCCGGACTGACGATCCGGAAGGGCCTGCAGGGCATTGATGAGCAGGTTGATGACAACCTGCTCGATCTTCTGGTAATGCCCCATGATCCGCGGCAGCCCCTCTTTCAGGTCACAGCTGAAATGATCGGTACTCTGCTTGATCTTGTTGGCCAGAATCACCAGCGCGGCGTTTATGACCCGGTTTATGTCGAAGGGGCGCCGCATCGCCTCATCGTCCTGGCGGGAAAAATCCTTGAGGCTGCTGACAATATTCTGAATGCGCCGGGAACCTTCAATGAGACTCCCCAGCAATTGGGGAATATCCCTGAGAGCCTCCCCGACGGGCAAACCACCGATGGTAAGATCGGGACGATGCTCGGCATGCTCCTGCAGGCTGCGGCGGATATCGGGCCAGGCCTCCTCCAGAAACTGGGCATTTGCCAGCAAATAATTGTTGGGATTGTTGATTTCGTGGGCGATCCCCGAGGCCAGGGTGCCAATGGCGGTCATCTTGTTGGCCTGGATCAGTTTGGCCTGCATCTCACTGCGCTCCTTGCGGATGCGCAGTTTTTCGGTGATATCGCGAAAGGTGCCGTAAAGATAGACCTGCCCCCTGGAGCGCAGCAGCCGGCCGCGAAACGCGGCCATTACCGTATTGCCGCGACGGTCCACGGTGCCCAGGGGGGAAATCTGGCTCCAGGGGGCATCATCGCGGCAGACATCCTGCTTGCCGGCGAGCTTTTGGGAAAATGAGGCCAGCACTGCCGGCTTCATGAGCAGTGCGAGGCCACCGGAGCGTAAATGCTCCTTTCCATAACCATAAAGCCTCACCGCCGCCGCATTGGCATCGAGAATCGACAGGCTGTGCGGATCGAGCAGGAACGCCGCATCTTCATTCTGTTCGAAAATCTGCCGGAAAAGCTCCTCGCTTTCCCGCAGGGCGACTTCGGTACGCTTGCGCTCGGTTATGTCGGCAAGGATGCCGACGGTCCCGATGATTCTGCCTTTTTGATCGTACAGGGGCGCGGTGGAAAAGCTGATATCCAGCAGGGTGCCGTCCTTGCGGCGGCGGCGGGTTTCCTGACCGTGAAATTTCTCGCCCCGGTTCATGCGGGCCAGGTTTTCCAGAAACTCGGATTCCTGCCCTTCGGGGACCAGACGGTAACGCTGGCCCAGCACCTCCTTTTCGGTCCAGCCGAACATCTGCTGGGCGGCGGGGTTCCAGAGCTCAATGCAGCCTTGCCGGTCCAGCACGAAAATTGCCAGCGGCGACGCCTGGATGGTCGCCTGCAGGGTCTGGTTTACTTCCCGCAGGGCGATCTCCGCCCGGCGCTGCTCGGTAATATCGCGACTGGCGAAAATCGAGCCGGTTACCCGCAACCCCGCCATGGTGCACTTGGCTACCGTTTCCAGCCAGATGTAATGCCCGTCCACATGGCGGTAGCGGAACTCTTCATGCACCCTTTTCTTTTCGGGCAGAGTGACCTGGAAAGCCTCCCGCATGCGTTCCATGTCGTCGGGATGCATCCAGTCCCACAAGCAGGTACCGACCAAACCTTCATAATCGAAGCCGAGCATTCCTCGATGGGAAGGGCTGAGGTAGGTGAAAATCCCGTCCGTATCGGCGGTGCTCACCAGGGCCGGCATGTTGTCGGTAATGCGCCGCAGTTGCTCTTCGTTGTGGCGCAGGGCTTGCTCCGTGTGAATGCGATCGGTGACGTCGCGGCTGGCGAACACCGCACCGTTGATGCGGTTCAGCTTGTCGGTGGTGCATTTGGCGATGGTTTCCAGCCAGATGTAGTGGCCATCGGCATGCCGGTAGCGAAACTCCGCACGCACGCTTTTCAGCGCCGGCAAAGTCACCTGAAAGGTGATCCGCATGCGCTCCAGATCGTCGGGATGCATCAGATCGTACAGCCAGGTGCCGACCAGTTTTTCCGGGACAACCCCCAAAACCGGGCCGTGAGACGGCGAAAGATACCGAAAAAACCCGTGTTCATCGGCTTCGCTGACCAGATCGAGCATGTTGTCGGTGATGCGGTGCAACAGGTCCTGGCGTTCACGCAGCGCCGTTTCGGCCCGCCGGCGCTCGGTCACATCCCTGATGATGCCGAGAATTCCGGCCGTGTTGTCCTCCAGTCGCAACGGTGCAATCTGAATGATGACCTCGCGGCGGCGGCCTTCATAACTGACGATGCTGGTTTCGTACTGATGACAGGGGATCTTTTCCCGAAGCAGGAGGGTGTCGTTGTGGCGGTTGACATGAGCGATGGGGGGTAAAAATAAATCCCTGTCGGTTTTGCCGACGATCTGTTTATATTCCAGACCAAGCAAGCGCTCGAAGGCGGCATTGCATCGCTGATAGGTGCCATCGGCGTATTTGAAGAAAACCGGATCCGGTGCCAGACGAATGATTTCATCGAACAATCCCTGCCCGCCCGGGCAGCTGGCAGTGCCGTCAAGTGAAGGTTGACAACCTTTTTCTGCGGGGCCTTGCGGATTTCTGGACCGGACCATGGTCAACTCCATGTCTTGTTAAAATACCCGACCGACGCGCTCCCCGCCAGGGGGGATGGCCTGTCTGAAACGATGACGATTCCATGATAGAGTAAACCCGATAAGCAACTGAAGTAAAAAAATCAGGCTTTCACAGGCCATTGCAAGCATATAATGAACTTGCCTGAAGCCCCTGGGCTGGTTATGCTTTACCTACATCGTTCAACCGATCCGGGATACACAACCAACGGAAAATAATTTATGAACCTCTATTTTCGCCTGATCTGGATGATCCTGCGGGTATGGTTTCTTCGCCGCAAAACGGCCCTTACGGAAACCTTCCGCCGGCCCTTCCGCGCCTTGCCGACGGACTGCGATATCAACCTGCACCTGACCAACGGCCGCTATTTCAGCCTGCTCGACATCGCCCGGATCGAACATCTGGCGCGCATGAAGATGATCGGACCGCTGCTGAAACGACGTTGGCTGCCGGTGCTCAATGCCACGGAAATCACCTTTATCCGGCCTGTCGCTCCATTGTCCAGATTTGACATCGCGACCCGCATCATCACCTGGGATGACAAATATCTCTATATGGAGCAACGGTTTGAAACACCCGGCACCCTGCACGCCGTATCCCTGGCGCGGGCCGCCTTTGTCTGCCGGGGAGAGCTGGTGCCTCCGGCGATGGTGGCGCAACTGGCCGGCCACACCGGGGAAGCCCCGCCCCACCCCGACATCGTGGGCGGCTGGCACGCGCTGCTGAAAGATAAAAAAGAGCACTTCTCCGCAAGCGCGGCTTCCGGTAAACAAGCACGATGACCTTCACCCCACCACAAGGAGGAAAAGCGAATGAAACAGATGGATCAGGGCAGTTGGAACCCTTACGTCGCGGGGGCGCTGACCGGTGTCGTCAGTGTTCTTTCGGTATGGGTGGCGGGAAAGTACTTTGGTGCCTCGACAACCTTCGTGCGCGCCGCCGGCATGATCGAGAAGCTGTTTATGCCTGAACGGGTTGAGAACACGGCGTATTTCATCAAGACAGCACCTGTCGTCGACTGGCAGTGGATGTTCGTTGTCGGCATTTTCGTCGGCGCCCTGATTGCGGCGCTCAGCTCCGGCTCCTTCCGTCTGCAGGCGGTACCGGACATGTGGGCCGCGCACTTCGGCGCCAGAAGCGGCGGCAAGCGTGCCGCTGTCGCCTTTATCGGCGGCGCGATCCTGATGTTCGGGGCCCGCATGGCCGGCGGCTGTCCAAGCGGACATGGCCTGAGCGGCACCATGCAACTGGCAGTGAGTGGCTACATCTCTCTGGTCTGTTTTTTCATTGGCGGGCTGTTTACGGCCAGACAGATCTTCAAAGGAGGTGGCAAGTCATGAAAACCCTTATCATCGGCCTGATAACCGGTATTCTGTTTGGCTTCCTGCTGCAAAAAGGGCGGGTGCTGCGCTACGACAAGCAGCTTGGCGCCCTGCGGCTGCAGGATATGACCATCGTCAAGTTCATGCTGTCCACCGTCATCGTCGGCATGGTCGGCATTCACCTGCTTAACGATTTCGGCCTGGTAGCCTTCAACATCAAGGGCGCCGTGCTGGGCGCCAACATCATTGGCGGCCTGATCTTCGGCATCGGCTGGGGGATGGTCGGCTATTGTCCCGGCACCTCGCTGGGGGCCCTGGGCGAAGGCCGCTGGGATGCCCTGTGGGGCATTCTCGGCATGCTGGCCGGCGCCGGACTTTACGCCGAAGCCTACCCTGCCATGAAAAAAACCGTCCTGAGCTGGGGCGACCTGGGTAAGATCACCCTTGCCGATGTAACCGGCATCCATCCCTGGGTCATTATCGTGGTGCTGGCGCTCGGCGCGCTGGCCCTGTTCCGCTGGTTCGAAAAAAAGGGCCTGTAACCCCCGCCCGTCATACCCGGCACATCATGCTGAACAAAGGGGCAACCCGGCAGCGCCGGTTGCCCCTTTGTTGCGCTTCACCCGCGACACGCCGCAATAAGGCTATTCTGAAAGCTTCGCCGAAGCCCTGACCTTCGCACCCAAGGCATCGGTCAGGCGTTTTAACGCCGGCGAGTGATCGTTTGCATCGAGATGCACATCAATGACAGTAGGCACCAGACTGTTGTCCAGAGCCGCTTTGAGAGCCTCTGCAAATTGGGTTTCGGTGAAAACCTCAAAACCCCGCCCGGATCCGATCGCTTCTGGAAGCCGGCTGTAACGCCAGGCGGGGATGTCGTTGAATCCGCCATCGGTCATCGGCCGCTCGGTGCCGTAGCCGCTATTGTTCAGCACCACCACGATAGGCGACAGGCCGAAGCGGGCGGCGGTGGAGATCTCCATGCCAGTCATCTGGAAAGCGCCGTCGCCAACCAGCACCAGCGGTCGCAGATCGGGTCGGGCCAACTGTGCACCGATGGCACCCGGCACGGCGAATCCCATGGAGGTGTAGTAGGCCGGAGCGAGAAAAACGGCCGGATGGCGAATGGTCAGGTCGATGGCCGCGAACATCGCCTCACCGGGATCGGCCAGCAACACCATGCGGCCGTCGATAACGGTTTCCAGGCAGGCGAACAGACGACGGATGGTGATGGGCTCATCCCGCGCTTCGAATGCCGGCGAAGGCTCCAGTTTCGGCCGATCGACCGGCACTCTCCCGCTCAGCGCAACAATGTCGGCATCGCACAGTCCCTGTAGAAAATCTGTCAGAAAAACATCCGGATAGCGATGAAACGCCATGCAACTGCCGTCACTGGCAGAGGAAATTGTCAGGGCCTGATCGAGCCTGGCAGTGAAGATGCCCAGGTTTACATCGGTCATGAAGGCGCCGAGCATGATCAGGCAGTCGCTGTTTTCCACCGCCTGGCGGGTCTCTTCCTTGCCAACGGCCCCTGCATAGACCCCGAGAAACAGAGGATGGTCTTCGGACAAAGTCGATTTGCTCAGGGGAGTGGTGGCAAAGGGGATGCCTGTCTTATGGACAAACTCTAAAAAAGACTGCTGCAGGCCAAAACGCTGAATCTCGATGCCGGCAATCAGAACCGGACGGCAAGCCCGGGTTATGCGCCTGACGGCTTCGTCAAGAGCTTCGCGCAATGCCTGCGGGTCACTTGCTTCTGGTGGCGGCATCGGGTCTCGCGGGCAACTGCAAGTCGCCGTGGTGAGGTCGCGTGGCAACTCGATGTAGACCGGCCGCTTGTAGCGCACTGCGGCGGCCAGCACCCGATCGATCTCGCAACAGCCGTTCTCCACCTCGGTAAGATCGGTTGCGGCCACGGTGAGTTGCCGGAAAATCTGCAGTTGCGTATCGAAATCGCGCACCTTGTGGTGCAGCAAGGGGTTGCGCCAGCGTTCACTGAGCCCTGGCGCGCCGCTGATCACCACCAATGGTGACTTCTCGGCAAATGCCTGGGCGGTACTGTTGGCGATCTTGAGCCCGCCAACGCAATAAGTAACGCAGACCACACCGAGACCACGCAGGCGGGCATAGGCATCGGCGGCAAAGCCGGCCCCCTGCTCGTCACAGGTATTGATCACCCGCAATGGGCTGTTTTCAAGTTGCTGGAAAAACTGCAGAACGTAATCACCCGGTACGCCGAAGATGTGCTCAACGCCGTAATCGGCCAACCGGCGGATCAGATACTCGCTGACGGTTTTCGGCTGGGTTTCCATCTTGACTCCTCCAGGCAGATGCTGCCGGGTTCATACCTCATCCGATCAGGTCCATGGCCTGTCGTGCGTACCTTTGCATGGCCTCATCCAGCAAAGCGGCCTGACGTGCCGCGCCGTCCTTGTCGAGCGTCGCCGGCAGACACATCGGTTCACTGATCACCAGGCCGATCCGGGCATAGGGCGGCGGCAACAGCATGCGGTCCCAGCGATGGTTAAGGCACCATGCCGGGCGGGCGGCCACTCCGACCAGCTGAATAGAAAAGCCGAAGTGCGCCGCCAGACTCAGCAATGCCGGCTTGATCTGATACAGGGGCCCCAGCGGACCATCGGCGGCCGTTCCCCATACGGCATGTTCTTCCAGGGCGTTGCGCAATGCCGCCAGGAAACGCCGGCCATGCTCATCAGGCAACTCCACGGTGGCGAAACCGAACCTGCGGCTTATCTGCGCTATCACCTGACCACGCAGCGAACGATTGGTCAGAATGCAGGCATTTTTGCCCCGCAACAGGGCGAACAGCGGAACATAACTGCCGTGCCAGAACAGCACCAGCGTGCGCCGCCTGCCGACGATGCAGCCATCGAGATGCTCCACGCCGATGGCGCGGCGCCGCCAGGTACAACACCAGAGGCGCAGCAACACAGCACCGGCGGCGCCCAGCAGGCGAGCCCGCCAGGTAGCAGATGGCATCATTCGCTGGTTTCTCTTACCTGCAATTCGGCCTCCGCGCTCAGAGCCTCGCCCAGGGCACGGGTAATATTCGACAGGATCTTCCATTCCTCTTCCAGGCGATGACAGGCGGCGCCCCAGCGACTTTGCTCCGGCGAAGCCTTGCCGTGATGTTGCAGCAGGCGTTGGTAAAGAGCCAGCATGCGGTCGGCGCTGCGGGCCATGCTGAATTCCCGGGAGGTCTCAAGTGCCCCCTGCTGCAGTTCTAGCCGCTCCACCGCGGAAAGCTCCAGCACCCCCTGTAATGCCCCGACAAAATCCCCGAGATTCTCCCTGGGCAGCAACCGTCCATTGAAACCATCCCGCACGATATCCCGCACGCCGGATGCGGCCACGGCAACCACCGGCGTGGCGGCCGCCATCGCTTCCGCCAGAACCATGCCCTGCGTCTCGCTCTGGGAGGCGAATACGAAAACATCCAAAGCCCGGTAGGCAGCAGTCAGCTGCAAACGATCCAGCACACCGAGCATGTGCAGCCGATCGCGCAGGCCTTGCTCGGAGAACATCCCTTCGATCTGCTGCTTGCAAGCCCCTTCACCGGCTATAAGAAACCTGGCCCGATGGTGCTTCCGCAAAAAACGGGCAACCGCCTGCGCCAGAAAACCGAGGTTCTTTTCCGCGGACAGCCGCCCCACATACCCGACGACAAAGGCATCCTCCGGGATCCCCACGGCACGGCGAAATGCCATGCCATCGGCGGCGGCAAAGGGTTCGGGGTCGATGCCGGTTGGAATAACCTCGACAGGACGCTGCACTCCTCGATGGCGCAGGCAGTCGGCCAGGGTGGTGCTTGGCGCCACCACGGCGTCGCACAGATTGCAATAGCCGACCGCCAGTTCCATGACAAAGCGGCGCACCCGCTCGGAGTCGAGGGGCAGATAATGGGTGTAGCGTTCATACATGGTGTGGTGGGTAAACAGAATCGGCAAGTGCCGCTGGGCAGCTGTGCGCAGGGCCGTATCGCCCAGCAGGAACGGATGATGCGAATGAACGATGTCGGGAGCGAAGGCGTCGAGGGTACGTTGCAGGCCGACCGGTGCCGGCAGGGGAACCGAAAAATCGCTGCCATGAAAATGTTCGACTGCGGGGAATCGCAACACATCCGTTTCCTCTGCCGGGGCGCCTGCAAATTGCGGCGCGATGACGAGAACCCGGTGTCCCTGCTGACGGAAAGCGTCGCAATAACTCTGCACGCTACGAGCCACACCGCCGACATGGGGGGTAAAGGTATTGGTGACCATCAGGATATTCATCGCGACCTCGACAAAAGGAAAACACGGGGCATACTTTTCATGAATCACCTGCTGGCTTTAATTTTAACCGGTTTGCCGTCGCTGGCCAGTCCCCGACAACGACCCGCCGAATAAAATGGGGCCACGACCCTATTTTACGCGACCCGAAATTTATTGAACAACATAACGCATTCTGCCACAATGCTGGCAAAGTCGGCTCCCCACCCACGCCTCATCCACTGACGTGGCGGGAGGAAATGTTCCCGGACGTTCTATTTCGCAAGGAAAGGATTGTGCTATGTCCCGAATTCTCAACGCTGACCCCCATGGCAAAATCGCGCTTCAGGGTTACGATCCGGTAGCCTTTCATACGGCCGGCAAAGCCGTGAAAGGCAATCCCGCGATCCTGGCCGAGAGCAGCGGCTACAAATTCGCCTTCTCCTCGGAAGAAAACAGGACGGCGTTCGAAAAACAGCCGGAAAAATATATGCCCGCCTTCGGTGGCTACTGCGCTTTCGGCGTTTCCATCGGCGTTCTGTTCCCCGTGGAAATCGACACCTGGGAAATTGTCGACGGTCGTCTGGTGCTCCAATACACCAATGAGATCAAACAGATGTTCGAGGAGAACAAGGCCGAAAACCTCCGCAAGGCCAATGAGAACTGGGCCAGAATGGAGCCGGAACTCGCCAGATAATCCTGCTTTCATCCGGAATTTCCGGATGGCATCTCCCTTATTTCCAGTTTCGAGCAAAAAGGCTCCTTTCTTCGAGGAGCCTTTTTGCTTCTTCAGAACAAATCATGGGCCAAAAGGAGGCGACCCCTTTCGGGAAAAACCCTGGCCTGTCTCCCCCCGGGACGGGCGGATGTTGTGCGGAACCATATCCGCCAGACCTGGAGCGGCAACCATGCCATCCGGCGAAAGCTCCCCCCCTTTTGCCGTCAGGCAAAGCCGAGGTCTTTATGTTTCCGGGCAATCGTGACGGCCATTTCATCCAGCGCCTTGAAAGTGGCAGGTGTCGGAAGCCCCTTGCAGAGGACAGGATCCAGCACTTCGACCTTGAGATTGGGGATCATCCCCGCAAGAACCTCCACGGTCTTCCCTCCCCAGCTGTAGGATCCGATGATGGACAGAAGCTTTGCCCTGGGTTTCAGGGCGTTGGCCAAAAACGTGGCATACGCTGCATAAGGATGCGGTCCGGCCAGAACGGTCGGGGTTCCGACCACAATGGTGCCTGCATCCACCAGCGTCATGGCCAGCTTTCCGATGTCCGCAATCGCCAGGTTGAACAGTTCGACCTTGACGCCTTGCTCCGAAAGTGCCGCGGTAAGATGTTCTACCATCCGCCTGGTGCTCTCGTGCATGGATACATAAGGCAGAACCACCATATTTTTGGGAGCCCCCGATACCCAATCATGGTAGGCATCCATAATGAATGCCGGGCGCGAGTAGATCTGACCATGGCTGGGAGCGATCATCTCGATGTCGAGAGGGGCGAGTTTTTCCAGGTTTTTCTGGATCATGCTCCTGAAAGGCATCATGATCTCGGCGAAATACCGCTTGGCAGCCTCGTAGACACGGCATTCATCCGTCACAAAAAGCTCGTTCGTGGCGATGTGGGACCCCAGGAAATCGCAACTGAACAGGATCCTGTCCTCTTCCAGATAAGTGACCATCGTCTCCGGCCAGTGGACCCAGGGGGTATGCATAAACTTCAGCGTCTTGTCGCCGAGGGACAGGGTCTCACCGTCTTCGACCGTCTTGAAGGAGGCATCGGATATCTGCAGAAGATCGCTAAGCAGCTCTTTGGCCTTTGGCGTCGAGACGAGCCTGGCCTCGGGATACTTTTCGAGAACCCGGGGGATCGTTCCGGAATGATCCTGCTCCGCGTGGTGGGAGATGATGTAGTCGATTCTGGCAACCCCTTCAAGCTGCGCCATGAGTTCGTCGGCCATGGGCGGATCGACCGTGTCCAGCAGGGCGGTTTTCTCACTTCCTTCAATGAGGTAGGCGTTATAACTGGTGCCGTCCGGGAGGGGGATGAGAGAATCGAACAGGCGCCGGTCCCAATCCACGGCCCCCAGCCAGAAAATCCGATCTTTGATCCTTCTCTTTTGCATGATGATGCCTCCCTTAAGTCACGGTTATCGTCATCTGGACGCGGATTTTTCGTTATGCGCAATCAAAAACATTTTCTGGCGGCCGTTTTTCAACCGCTGTCCTTAAGAAGCTGATCCACTTTCGGAAAAACTATATTGTTTTCCAGATGCACATGCTGGTGGAGGTCCTTCTCGAAGGCTTCCAGCCCCTGATAGGCGACGGCGTAGGTATTGCAAGCGTCGCCCGGCAGTAGAAAATCGCCCGAAAGACGGCGAATGGCATGGATTGCACCGCCGGCGGTTTCATGTTCGCTGCGCAATCTCGCAAGACCGGTGCGAACATCATTCAGCTTTAAGGAGGCGATCTCGTCCTTTTGTGCTCCGTAAAGGTTTTTGAAAGCCGGGAAAAAACGTTCTTCCTCATCGCGCAGGTGCTTCTTCAGGTCGTCCATTAATCCTTTGAAAATAGTGGCGATCTGCTTTAATTCCGGATGACGCTCACCGTGGACTTCAACAATTTTTTGTGTGTGGACGAGAAGCTGCGGACCATGCTCATTGATGTAGACATGATGGATATTCACAATATAGTCGATGAGCAGGGGAAGGGGCCATTGACCATGGTTTTTACCACGGTCGGCCATAGATTTCCCCAGTGCGGCAATTTCCTTAATGATTAAATCCGGATCAATCCCCTGGTTCCGGCAGGCTTCCGCCAGGGGCACATTGCCACCGCAACAGAAATCGATCCTGTACCTGTCAAAAATGTTGGCGGCACGATAATCATCAGCGACGATGCTGCCTATGGTTTCAGACAACAAACTCTGCTCGAAAACATCTTGCGATTCGGACATTTCGCACCTCTTCGCTGATAAAACAAAAGATAAGTGGTTGAATTTGAGATATCTTTATTTAGTTTGAATCCGAAGTTTCCAGATGGACACTATTTAGTGTTTCGCCAGTAGTTGTTTGCTGCCGCAACCGTCTGAAAATTGATGGCTATTACCTGCGAACATGCAATCAAGGCATCAGTATCTCGTGAATAGACCTCTCTAAGCATAAATAGAACATTTTTATCTTTTTGTGTTGTGGTTACTCCTTTCCTGGAAAGTTTCACAGCAAGTTGAAATCCTTCTTCAGGTGTTTTTGTTATCAAGGTCAAGGGGGTCTCTTCTTTTTTTGCCATGACTTGAGAATCGCTGGATTGAGCTGCCAATGCAGTCGTTACAATTAAAAAACCAAAGACAAGAAAAATAACCGTTCCATTAATTTTCATGGCATTCTCCTTTGAGTTTATGCAGTGTGGTGCTGGCAGAATTTATCTTCAATATTTCC
>NZ_JBFWJQ010000026.1:0-27000 GCF_050253115.1 Syntrophotalea sp. | reverse complement strand
TACTAGCAAACCGCTTGCCAACTTTTAACGATCCCCGAATCACAAACGCAACTTACCGAAATCACATACTTTTATTCAGGACAAATTAAAGCCATGGGCAGCTCTTGTCCCATCCTTCAACAAACATAAGAGTAATTTTTATGCACTGAATCACCTTTGTCGCCCGATTTTTAGGCACGCTCGGAAACAGGGCTTTGCTCCCCCGGTTTTTTAAAAGGACTGATGTCTCCAATCATTGAACATATGCCACTCCTGCTCGAAATTGGGGGTAAAAAAACCCTCGCCCAGCCGGGCTGCTATCTCCTCGGGGGAGAAAAAGCGCACGGCGTCGATTTCTACCGGATCGAACCGGATGTCCCCGTCATACCGGGCCAGATAGGTCGCAACATTTTCCGATTCAAAGGCGTTGCGAAGCCGGGAGTGGTATAAAAACCGTATGGCAACATTATCAATCCCCAACTCCTCGCGCATTTCCCTCAATGCCGCTTCGTAATACCCCTCACCCGGGTCAAGATGACCGCCGACGCTGGTATCCCAGCGCCCGGGTTGCACATCCTTGCACAAGGACCGTTTCTGAAGCAGCAACCGCCCCTGTCCATCAATAACCAGGACATGGGCGACACGATGAATCAGACCGGGGTTGCCATGGCACTCGGAGCGCAGCGCCCGCCCCACCACCCGATCCTGCTCATCCACGATATCAAACCACTCTTCCGCCGCCATCCGCACACCCTACTTTCTGTCGAAAAACGGGTTTTTGCCGGTCATGGAAAGAGGCAGCCCGTAAGCCAGAGCAGCATCCTTGCCCATCAATCCAAGCTCGAGCGCGGCCTTGCCCGCACTGTAGAGAATCCGGTTGTCGAGACGCAGGTCGGCGGCGCGGCTCACGGCGGAACCGATGGCGATGCCGAGATCACCGCTGTTGAAGGCGCAAACACCACCGGCGCGCTGCAATGCCTGACAATTTTCAAACCCGCAATAGCCGCAATGAGGAAGGCCCAGCGGCTGATTTTTACTGGCAAACATTATGATCAGGGGGGCCTGACAGACATTGCCGGCATCGCGAGCAAAAAAGGCCACCCCGTCACGCTCCGCAATAAGACGCATATGCTCCGCAAGCCTGTTCTTTTCTTCTCCGTCCAGAATCGCCGTGGTCAGCAGGTCGATGCTGCGTGCCTTAGGGGCGGTCCGCGCGGCGGCACAGATCATGCGGGCCATATGCAGCATGCCATTCTTTTCATCGTCAAAAACCAGCATCGTTTCTCCTTCTGCAGGTGTGGCAGGAATTTATGCAAACCCGTTGCGGCGGGGATCAGGCGCAGACAATGGCCGCAGGTTTGCGATCGGAGCTATCCTACACAGGAATGAACTGGTGTTAAACAGAAAATCTTCCGTGGCCAAAGTCTGGCAACTCTCAGCGATTCGCCGAGGTTATGCCGAAACGGTGCAGCATAGCGTTTACCGCCGATCGCAGGGTGCCGGAAGAAGCATCGCAGAACTCATAGGAAACGCGCAGAACAGGCCTGTCGATAACCAGAAGCCGGGCCAGGTCGACGGGGGTAGCCGACAAAACAAGATCACATGGCACCGCCGCCAGGGTTTGCCGCAGATCGTCCAGTTGCGCAGCGCTGTAGCCCATGGCGGGCACCACCGCACCGATATGGGGGTATTCCGCATAGACCCGGGCAAGACTGCCCACCGCATAAGGTCGCGGGTCGACAATTTCCCCGGCCCCGAAACGCCGTGCGGCAACGACGCCGGCTCCGAAGGCCATGCCTCCGTGGGAAATGGTGGGACCGTCCTCGACGACCAGTACCCGACAGCCGGCCAGTGCCTCGGGCGACGCCACCGAAACCTGGAGGTCGCCCTGCACCAGCGGCGTTTCGGGCACCGAGCTCTGCAGATTCCGGCGCAGGCGGTCGAGGTTTGCCTCGGGCACTTCGGAGCGCTTGCTGACAACGATCAGATGGGCGCGGCGCAGATTCACATAGCCCGGGTAATAGGACAATTCGTCGCCCGCCCTGAAAGGATCAACCAGCACGATGTCAAGATCCGGAAAGAAAAATGGCGTGTCATTGTTGCCGCCGTCCCAGATCAGGATATTGCCCGCCGGTTCGGCAGCCCGCAGCACCGCCTCGTAATCGATACCGGCCAAAAGCGGCACACCGAGGCGCAGCAGCGGCTCGTATTCTTCACGCTCCTCAAGGGTGCACTGATGGGCATCGAGATCGTCAAGGTGACGGAACGACTGCACGGCGCGATGTTCGAGGCGGCCGTAGGCCATGGGGTGACGCACAACCACCGGGCGCTGACCGGCTTCCAGCAAGTGCCGGCAGATGTAACGTGTAACCGGGCTCTTGCCGCATCCGGTACGTACCGCACACACCGATATGACGGGCAGCGAAGCTTTAAGCATGGTATGTTCGGCGCCAACCAGCCTGAAATCACATGGCGTGGCGAGAATCGGGGAGGCAATCTCCATCAACCTTTGATGGGATACGTCGCTGAAGGAGAAAACCGCCTCGTCGATGGCGAGGCGACGTACCAGTTCCCCGAAAGGTTCCTCGCCGATAATCGGGATACCGTCGGGGTAGAGGGCACCGGCCAGCACAGCAGGATACACCCGGCCCTGCTGAAACGGAATCTGGGACGCGGTGAAGGCCAGCACCTCGCAATCCTGCCGATGCCGGTAAAGGAGATTGAAATTGTGAAAATCCCGCCCCCCCGCCCCAAGGATCAATATGCGCCGACGCCTCATAAAATTTTCCGATTTCAGGAAATGTCAATCTGAGCCCTTTGCAGCCTGCCGCTGAAATCGCGGTAAACGACCTTGATTCGCGAAAAGAAATCGATAGCCCCCATCCGCCCGCCTGCCTCGGGATGGCCGGAGCCCGAATGCTTGAAGCCGCCGAAAGGCAGTTGAATTTCGGCGCCGATGGTGCTGGCATTGATATAGACCAGGCCCGTTTCCAGATCCCTTTCGGCACATGCCGCGAGGTTGACATTGCGGGTGTAAACCGACGCCGACAGGCCGAAACGGCTGCCATTGACAATGGCGACCCCCTCCTCGAAGGAGCCGCATTTCATGACAGCTACCACCGGCCCGAAAATCTCTTCCTGGGCAATGCGCATGCCTGGCAGAACTTCTGAAAAAATTGTCGGCTCGACGAAATAACCTTCGGCAAGCGCACCGTCGGAGGCCTGCTTGCCGCCGCAATGCAGACAGGCCCCTTCCTCGACCCCGATGCGTATGTAGTTGAGAACCTTGTTCACCGCGCGCCTGTTGATCAGCGGCCCGACATCGGTGCCCTTATCCAGGCCGTCGCCCAACGACAGATTGGCGCTGGCCCGCGCCAGGCGCTCAAGAAAGGCATCGTGCACCCGTTCATGAACAATGACGCGACTGGCCGCCGTGCAGCGTTGCCCGGTGGTACCGAAAGCTCCCCACAGCACCCCCTCCAGGGCCAGATCGAGATCTGCGTCGTCCATGATGAGGATAGCGTTCTTGCCGCCCATCTCCATGGCGATGGGACGATGCAGTTCGGCCGCTGCACCGGCCAGCGACTCGCCAACGGCACAGGAGCCGGTAAAGGATATGCCCTGCACGTCCGGATGGGTCGCCAGCGCTTTGCCGACGGTATCTCCGGAACCGGTGATCAGGTTCAAAACGCCGTCCGGAAGGCCGGCCTGCTGCAACGCCTCCGCAAAAGTTACGGCGCACAGCGGCGTATCGGAGGAAGGCTTGAGTACCACGGTGTTGCCGCAGATCAGGGCGGCAAACACCTTCCAGGAAGGAATGGCGATAGGGAAATTCCAGGGGGTGATAAGAGCGAAAACCCCCAGAGGAACCCGGATCGACTTGCCATCCTTGTTCGGCAGTTCGCAGGGCACCGTTTCCCCTTGCAGCCGGCGCCCCTCGCCGGCCATGAAATAGGCCATATCGATGGCCTCCTGCACATCGCCCAAACCTTCCGGCAGCACCTTGCCCATTTCCCGCGTCACCAGTTCCCCGAGCTCGTGCTTGCGCCGGCTGAGAATTTCCGCCGCCTTGAACAGAATCTCCGCCCGTCGCGGTGCCGGCATGCTCCGCCATCGCGGGAAAGCTTCGGCAGCCGCCGCGACGGCGCGGTCGACATCCTCCTTTTCACTCAAAGGATAGCGCGCCACGATTTCCATATCATGGGCAGGGTTTACACTCTGACCGTATGCACCGTTTGCCGGCGCAACCCAATGGCCGCCGATAAGATTGCGAATTGTTGTCATGATCCTGACTCCCGCCGGAAGAGCAATGCCCGAACCGCGTCCGAGGCCTTGAAATCGAAACCTGTTGAACACTTCCAGCTTATCAGATACCCCTGCCCTTTCAAGAAAACCGCCGTGCGAGCCTGCACGCCAAAATATCTTGAAAGCCGGCCACATCTGGGGCAGTATAGGTGCGATCACGCAATCGGTGACGCATCTGCATTATTCAACTTCGAGGAGTTTCCATGGCCATTATCCATCCCACCGCAATCGTTGATCCATCGGTACATCTGGCGGACGACGTTGAAATCGGCCCCCATGTTTTCATCGATGCGGATGTCGCCATCGGCGCGGGCAGCCGTCTCATGCACGGCGCCCACATCGGCCGCTGGACAACCCTGGGCAAGGGCAACCAGGTCTTCCCGGGTGCCGTCATCGGGCAGTCCCCCCAGGATATCGGCTATCATGGCGAAGAAGCGTACACGGTCATCGGAGACAACAACATTTTTCGGGAAGGGGTTACCGTGCACCGCGGTAATCGGGAGAACACCTCGACCATCATCGGCAACAACAACTATTTCATGGTCAACAGCCATGTCGCCCACAACTGCCGCATCGGCGACCACGTCATCATTGTCAACGGCGCGCTACTCGCCGGGCATGTCGAGGTCGGCCATCGCGCCATCATCTCCGGCAACTGCCAGGTGCATCAGTTTGTGCGCATCGGCGATTATGCCATGATGCGGGGCGGCTCCGGCGCCACCAAGGATGTCCCGCCCTTCTGCATTAACGACGAAATGAGCTGGATCCGGGCCGTCAACCTCATCGGCCTGCGCCGCAACGGCTTCGACACCGACCGCATCCTGGCCGTCAAAAGGGCCTTCAAAAAGATCTTCCGCTCCGGCATGCGCCTGGAAGATGCCGTCAACGAACTGGACACCGCCCCGGCCACAACGCCCGACGTACGCATGCTGATCGATTTTATCCGCGCCTCCAAGCGCGGTATCGGCAGCGGCCATGGCAAGATCCGGGAGTGAAACGCCAGCAGCGCATGAGACCGTGAAAACCAGAAAGGGGAAACGAAGTCAGCCGCTTCGTCACCCTCCGCACGCAACCCTCATGGTCAAAAATTCCAATGATATGTGACAAGCATTGACGATCGAAAAAAGGGGTCCGCGAAAAAAATCGCAGACCCCTTTGTTTGTGAATTGGTGGGCGTTCACAGGATCGAACTGTGGACCCCTGCCGTGTGAAGGCAGTGCTCTCCCGCTGAGCTAAACGCCCGATGTGCTTGAACTTATATCAAGCGCCTGTGATCAAGTCAACAAAATATTTCGGTTGCCGAAGGGTTGCGACGCGGTCTTCACGAACAAAGCCAACCAGCTCTTGCGCTTTTCAGGGAATCGGCTGGAAACGGGCTGTCACCGCCGGGGATAGCCTTCAGCACGAAGATGGCGTCAGTTTGTCCAGCACCGCTTTTGGCAGGCCATGAGGCTTGCGATCAGCTCCGACCACCAGATGCCGGGTGCGCCCTTCGACAAGCAGTCTGTTTTCCTGGTTGCGAATTTTGTAGCTGAACTCCAGCATGCGGCTGCGCGCTTTTTCCAGGGTTGTCTCGACGGTGATCCGGTCTTCAAAAAAAGCCGGTGCGCGATAGGATACTTCCACGCCTGTCACCATGACGAAAAAACCGTCCCGCTCCATGTCGCTGTAGGCCAGACCACGCTGGCGCAGAAAGTCGGAGCGCGCTTCCTCGAACCACACCAGGTAGCTGGCATGGTGCACGACGCCCTGAGCATCGGTTTCGGCGTAGCGCGCGATGAGATTGGTGCTGGTAATCATGTCGCAAGCTCCCGGTTTTATTCCTTGTAACGTTCGGACAAATCGACAAGTCCCTGAAAATCAATGATTTCGATGGTCCGGCCCCGCACCCGGAGCAGGTTGTCGTCGGACATTTTCCGCAGGGTGCGTGACAGCGTCTCGCCGGCGGTATTCAGGTTGGCGGCCAGTTGCGTTTTGGAAACAGGCAGATGCACGTGCCGCTTTTGCATATCCGACAAATCGAGCAGATAACGCGCCAGCCGGGACGGAACATCCCTGAATGTCAGGGACTCGACATGATCCATCATTTCCCGCAGAATCCGCGAGATTCCTCCGATCATGTTTATGGCAAGCTGCGCATTGTGGTGCAGCAAATCCAGAATGGCCTGTTTGGGAAAAAACAAGAGCACTGAGGGCTCAAGGGCCTGAGCACACGCCGGGAAAAGTCCGATATCGAAAATGGCCGCTTCGGCAACGGTGCGCCCCGGATGCGCGATGCGCAAAATACGTTCCTTTCCCTCCGGTGACAGCTTGAAGAGCTTGATTTTGCCCTCCACCGGAACGTAAAAACCCGTGGCCTCATCCCCTTCGGAAAAAACCATCTGCCCCTTGACGAAAACCTGCCGCCGGGCAATGCGCGTCAAATCGTCGAGATCGCGATCCGTCACGCCGGAAAACAAGGGACAGCTTTTTATGGCATCGCGATCATTCATCCTCGAACACCTCTGTATCTGGCGGTCCTGACAAAAACCGCCTGCCGAAAGGACAGGCGGTCCCATATCCCTGCCGACAGAATGGCCCTATGCACCTGATGCCCGGCTTTGAGGGTTCGTCGTCTGCCCATGGATGAAATTGCGCACGCCGGCCGCAATGCCTTCGGCATCGAGGCCATAACGGGCATGCAGCTGCGGTTGCGTTCCCTGCTCTACAAACCGGTCCGGCAGACCGATACGCAGCACCCGCGCGGCGATGCCTTCATCACCGAGCATTTCCAGCACCGCCGACCCGAACCCGCCCTGACGCACGTTTTCCTCGACGGTAACGACGACCCCGGTGCGTCTGGCTTCGGCGACCAGCAATTCCTTATCCAGGGGTTTGAGAAACCGCGGGTCGACCACCCCGACGGATAGCCCCTCGCCTGCCAGCATATCGGCGGCAAGCAGCGCCTCCCGGCAGACGGTGCCCAGGGCAAAGATCACGGCATCGTTGCCATCCCGCAGTTTTTCCCCCCGGCCCACGGCAAACGGCTCGATGGCGTCGGGCAATGGCAGGCCGAATGCCTGGCCACGGGGATAGCGGTAAGCCACCGGACCATCATGCAGGGTCGCGGTCAGCATGGCGCGTTGCAACTCGATTTCGTCTCGCGGGGCCATCACGACCATGTTGGGAATGTGCCGCAGGAAGGAAAAATCGAACACGCCATGGTGTGTCGGTCCATCCGCGCCGACCAGACCCGCCCGGTCGATGGCGAAGGTCACCGGCAACCGCTGCAGCGCCACATCATGCACCACGTTGTCGTAAGCGCGCTGCAGAAACGTCGAATACAGGGCAACCACCGGACGCATGCCCTGACAGGCAAGACCGGCGGCAAAGGTAACGGCGTGCTGTTCGGCGATGCCGACGTCAAAAAAGCGCTGCGGGAACCGCTGCGAAAATTCCTTGAGTCCGGTCCCTTCGAGCATGGCCGCGGTAATGGCAACGATGCGTTCATCCTTTTCCGCCATGGCCGTCAGGGTTTTACCGAAGACACCTGTGAAGCTCGCGGGACCGCCTTTGCCGCCACGGACCTCGCCGGTCGCCTTGTCAAACGGCCCGACCCCGTGGAACAGGCTGGGATTGCGTTCCGCGGGCTCAAAGCCCTTGCCCTTGCGGGTAACGACATGCACCAGCACCGGACCTTCCAGGTTGGCGACGTTTTCCAGGGCCGGAATCAAGGTTTCAAGGCGGTGTCCGTTGAGAGGTCCTACATAATCGAACCCGAAGGCCTCGAACAGCATGCCGGGCGTAAAGAACCCCTTGAGCGAGTCCTCTGCCTTGCGGGCGACCTTGAGCAGGTCCTTGCCGATGCGCGGAACATGGCTGAGAAAATTTTCCGCTTCCTTTTTGATGCGCACCACCAGTTCGGAGGTCATTTTACGGTTGATCAGCGATGAAAGCGCCCCGACATTCGGCGAAATCGACATTTCATTGTCGTTAAGCACCACGATCAGATTCTTTTGCTGATCCCCGGCCTGGTTGAGGGCCTCGAAGGCCATACCTCCCGTCAGGGAGCCGTCCCCGATGACAGCAACAACCTTTTCCTGGCTTCCGTGACAGTCGCGAGCCGCTGCCATACCCAGGGCCGCCGAAATGGAGGTGCTGGAATGCCCGACATCGAAGGCGTCGTAAGGGCTCTCATCGCGTTTCGGAAAGCCGCTGATCCCCCCCAGTTGCCGCAGGGTATCGAACTGTTCGAGACGTCCGGTCAACAGTTTGTGTGCGTAAGCCTGGTGCCCGACATCCCAGACAATTTTATCCGCGGGCGTGTTCAGCACCCGGTGCAGGGCAATGGTCAACTCCACCACCCCGAGAGAGCTGGCCAGGTGTCCGCCGGTTCGGGATACGGTATCGATGATCTTTTCACGAATCTCTCCCGCAAGAACTTCAAGCTGTTTCACCGAAAAGCTCTTTAACTCATCGGGAGTTCGAAGTTTTTTCAACATACTCACTCCAAAAACCTCCGTTGTCCTCAGAAGGATCGATCCACGATATAGTGAGCGATGCGCCGCAGGGGTTCCGCTTTTTCGTCAAATCCGGAAAGACTCTCCAGAGCCAGGTCCCGCAATTCGCGGGCCCTGGTCCGGGCCGCTTCGAGGCCCAGCAGTGCCGGATAGGTTGCCTTGCCGCGCTGCTGGTCGCTGCCGACATCCTTGCCGAGCAGAGCCTGATCGCCGACAATATCCAGAATGTCGTCAGCCACCTGAAAGGCAAGGCCGGCAGCCTTGGCATAGCGACCGAGTGCCTCGACCTGCAATTCGCTGGCGCCTCCGACCAATGCACCGGACTGTACCGAAGCCAGAATCAGGGCTCCGGTCTTGCGGGTGTGGATATATTCGAGGGTGGCGAGATCAATTTCCTTGCCCTCCGATTCCATATCGACCACCTGCCCTCCGACCATGCCCATGGAACCGGCGCAGCGAGCGATAAGAGAGTTCACGCGGCGCCCCGTATCAAGAGCAATCCGGCCATCCTCTCCCATGCGCGACAGCAGGATAAAAGCTTCCGTCAGCAATGCGTCCCCGGCCAGGATGGCCAGCGCCTCGCCGAAAACCTTGTGACAGGTCGGCCGGCCGCGCCGAAAATCATCGTCGTCCATGGCCGGAAGGTCATCATGGATCAGGGAATAAGTATGAATCATTTCCATGGCGCAAGCCGCGGGCATAACCGCATCCGGCGCTCCGCCGACGGCTTCGCAGGCGGCCATCATCAGAATGGGACGGATCCGCTTGCCGGCGGCGAATATAGAATAGCGCATCGCTTTATGAAGCTTTGCGGGCAGCATCTCTTCTGCCGGAAGGTAGCTGTCGAGAGCTTTATCCACCCTTGCCCGGCAGTCCTTAAGATAGGCATCCAAATCCATTTATCCTCCACTACGATTGGCAGGTAAAAAGGGTATCAAATCGTCATTCTTCAAAATTACCAATTACCATGGATCCATCAGGTTTTCTCAGCAGGGTTTCCACTTGCGTCTCGACTGCCTTGAGCAGTTCCTGGCAGCGGTTCGCGCACTTGACCCCGACTTCAAAGGAAGCCAGCGCCTCCTCCAGAGGAAGGTCCCCCGCCTCGAGTTTCTCCACCACCGCTTCGAGAGCCCTCAAGGCATCTTCAAAGGTTTTCGTTTCTTCCATACACATCCTCACAAAGATTGCTGCTGATTATCCCCATCGGAAGCAAAGCGAGTCAAGACATTTCCCGGCGGGCCGTTCGTCGGTATCGCAAAAGCCCCTCGTAACCTTTTGAACGGCGACACCTTTCGCGGTTTTCAGCGACGGGCGGGCGGAGGAAGGCGCGGCTCATGATCGGTTTTTTCCACAATGGCCGCCACCTCTCCCTCAGCCAGCCGGATCGAAACCCGGTCGCCTTTTTTCAGGGCTGTGGAACTGCGCACCACCTTCCCTGTCCTGTCGGCAAAAACAATCGCATAGCCACGATCCAGAGTAGCCAGTGGCGACAGGTCATGCAGCCGGCTGGCCGCCACGCCGAGGCGATGCGTACAGCGCTGCAGGGCCCCTTGCATGCCGCGCTGCAGGCGCAGCCGGCTCTGGTCGAGGGCAGCGCGCTGCTTGCGCACATCCTCGACCGGCGAACGCAGGCGCCGGCGCAGTCCGGCCACCCGCTCCGCCAGCAGTTGCAGTCGTCCCTGCATCTGGCCGCTCAGGCGCAGGATAAGGTGATCGACATGCCGTTCCAGGTCCTGGCGTCCCTGCACCACCAGCTCGGCTGCCGCGCTCGGCGTCGGGGCCCGCAGATCGGCAACCAGATCGGCTATGGTCACATCGACTTCATGACCGACGGCGGAAATGACGGGAATGGCGGATTCGAAAACGGCCCGCGCAACAATCTCTTCGTTAAACGCCCAAAGATCCTCGGGAGATCCCCCGCCCCGTCCGACGATAATAACATCCGCCTGTCCGTTGCGATTAAGATCGGCAATGCCCCGGGCAACCTCCTGCGCGGACCCGTCTCCTTGAACCCTTACCGGGCAAAGCAGCACCCGTAATCCGGCCCCGCGCCGGCGCAGCACATTGAGGATGTCGTGAATCGCTGCCCCGGTCGGCGAGGTAACCACGCCAATAGTGCGGGGGAAAGGCGGCAGCCTGCGTTTGCGGGCAGCGTCGAACAGCCCCTCGGCACCGAGTCGCCGTTTGAGTTTTTCAAAAGCCAGCTGCCAGCTGCCGACCCCCAGCGCCTCCATGCGCTCGACCACCAGCTGCAGTTCGCCCCGCTGCGGATACAGGGACACGCGCCCCCAGCAGACAACCTGAACACCGTTCTCGGGCATAAAATTCAACAGGCGATTCGCGGTGCGAAACATGACTCCGCGCAGTTGCGCCAGATCGTCCTTCAGTGCAAAATACAAATGGCCGGAAGATGGCGCGGAAAAGTTGGCAATCTCCCCGGTGACGACAACCTGAATGAAATTTTCCTCGACCAGATCCCTGAGCAGGGAAACGAGACGTGAAACCGAAAGGGTTCCGTCGTTGGCATGCATAAGCGGCAACCTTGATTTCGATGATTATCTGTGGGGATGTTGACTTCCCGGATGGGTTTCCTTATAAATTGCCCTGGATCACTTCCCGACAAAGGACACGGCATGATTGAACCCTATGTGGTAACCGTATCGAGCGAAAAAGGCGGCGTCGGCAAAACTACGCTTGCCACCAATCTGGCCATCTATCTCAAGGCTCTGAATGAAGAACTGCCCGTAACCCTGTTCAGCTTTGACAATCACTTTTCGGTAGACCGCATGTTCCGCATCGGGCGCGGCGCGCCGAAAGGCGACATAATGGATCTGCTGGCAGGCCGGCCGGTCGACCAGTTGCTGGAACTGGGCGAATACGGGGTTCAGTTCATTCCTTCCAGCCGCAAGCTTGAAGCTGTTGCACACCAGGTACGGGATCGCGATCTGCTGGCCCGCGCCCTGGCCGGTTCGAGCATCCGGGGAATCGTCATCATCGACACCCGGCCGACCCTTGATATATTCACCCAGAACGCCCTGTTTGCGGCCGATCGTGTCATTGTCCCGGTCAAGGACACACCGTCACTGGAAAACTGCCGCCACCTTTACGATTTTTTTGAGGAGCAGGGCCTTTCCAAACGCGCCTTGCGGCTGTTGCCGTGTCTCATCGATTCCCGCGTTCACTTCGACGGCCCGTTCAAAAACGCCTATCAGCTGCTTAAAGGATACGCCATCAATCGCGGCTACAAATGCCTTGAAGGATACATTGCCAAAAGTCCGAAAGTGGAATCCCTCAACACCAATCCCGAAGGTAAAATACACCCGGTGCTGACGCACGGCCGCGGCACCCGTGTACATGTCCAGTTTGCCCACCTGGCACGGCAGGTCTATATCTGTGCCAAAGAAGCATCCGAGCGGCGTCTGCAACAGGTCCGGCAGGACATCGAGCATCAGGAACGTAAACGGGACGCCGACTTCCTGGGGCGCCGCGCCCGAATCGCGCCGGATTGCCTGATTTGCGGAAGGCCGCTGGTTCATCACAACACCATGGAGCCGGCCGGCTATTTCTGCATCACATCCGATCACGAGATCGCGGGGTTTCTCGATGAAGAGTGTTTCTCCACGCTGGTTTTCCGCCACTGCTACAACGCCCAGAAGAAAATCAGCCCCGCGGATCCGCTGATCGATCTATTCAGAGAATCGGCACTGCGGTCGTATTTCGTTCTGAGTCACGCCGGTGATGCAAGCCTGATGTTTCACCGATTCGACGAGGAAGGGTTTGAAATATCAGGCAAATCGATTGCGCTGCGGAAACACGAATCCCGCTTTTTACCCAAAGAGCCTTCTGCCCTCTACAGCCTTGCCTGCCGTACACTCTTCGACGGGGAAACCCCGGTCCGGAAGCGTTTTGTTTTTATCCGCCGCATCAACAGCGAGTTTCCGGAAGAGATTCTGCTGAACGAGCCTTTCAACCGCCTCGATGCAGCCATGCGCCACATCGGCGCGAGGCTGCCGGTATCACCTGACTGATTCACCCACCCGGTCGGGCACCAAACAGCTGCGCCTGTCTTCGGCTGAAATTTACGCAGGCATCAATCCCGCATGCGGGGCATGGTTTCGGTTCAGCGCTGCAGCAGATGCGATACCGGAACCACCTGCAGATCCGCCTGACGTAAAAAAGCCGCCTCCCGCTTCAGGGCAGCCAGCGTTTCCGGGTAGGGATGACAAATGGCTATCGCCTGGCGCCGCGAACGGGCAATTTTCACCGTTTCACGCAGCTGGCGTGCAATCGCCTCGACATCCTGATAATTATCCAGAAAAACATCCCTGGTGGCCGCGGCGACTCCTGCCTGCCTGGCCTCTGAAAAAGCCACGGAACCGGGGCTGGTGCGACTGTCGACGAAGAACAAACCGTGATCCTTCATGACCTCGAATACGGCCCGCATCCCTTCGGGATACTGGGTAAAACGCGATCCCATGTGATTGTTGCCGCCGACGGCATGGGGCACCTTTTCAAACATCGCGGAGACCCGCTGTCTGATTTCCACCGGGTCCTGGCCGAGCAGCAAGGCCCCCGGCCCCGGATCATTGCGCGGATAGCTGTCCGGCTCCATGGGCATGTGGACCAGCACTTCCCGGCCGGCCCGGTGCGCCAGTTCCGCCGCCTGCCGCGTATGCGGTTCGTCGGGCATGACCGCCATGGTCAGGTCCAGATCCAGGGACAGCAAGGTCCGCAGCGCCTCAAGGTCCCGGCCGAGATCATCGACCACAATGGCGATTTTGGCCTTGGGTCCCGAGACTTTTTCCCGGGGAGGAACCATAACCTGCGAATCCGCCGGCGGTTGAAAATGCAAAACCACCTGGGGCTCCTTGTGCAGCGATATGGTGAGCCGTTTCCCCGGTGGAATGCTTTGTTCCAGGGAAACCGAGGGGAAATCCTGCTCCAGCACGCGACGCAGATCGTTGTACCAACTGCCTTCCGGCAGGGCGCCGGACAAACGGTAATGGAGAACCCCCTGTTCGAGAACCACATTCCGGTTGCTGAAGGCCACGCCCCCCTTCCACAGGGCACGTTCGATAAGCAATTGCAGCGCGGCATGATCTGTTTTTTCCTCCGGCACCGTAGCGCAAGGGGGCACTTCGGGCGCCGGAACTTGCGGCGGTGACGGCGCCGTGGCTACGGCCGGAGGGGCAACCTGCGGCCGGTTGCGCTGCACCAGCGTCAGGACTGCAAGGCTGGCGACCAGGAAAACCAGCAGAAACAGAGAGGCCAGCAGAACCTGAAAAGTTCGGTCCGTTTTGCGCCTTGAGGTCGGCCGTTTCCGGCGGGAAGGATTCTTGTTGGTGGCCATAATTTAAAAAAGGGGGATGTTTCATCCCCCTTCCATGCGTGAGGTGATGTTTTCAGGCTGCGGATTTGAGCCCCTTGAGCAATTCCCAGCCACGAAGCAGATCGAGCGCCCGCAACAGCTGGTAGTCTTCCGGCAGACCAGCCTCCGGCCGGCTCCCGTCCACGGTCGACGCACCGGGTGTCGATGGCGGTTCCGCCGCGGTGTTTTCTTCCATGTGATTGCTCAGGTCCTTCTCCCTCAACGTCGGGCCGTCTTCGACTTCCCGCAGTTCCATCGGCCGGACCGTGATATCGGGCGTAATACCCTTGGCCTGAATGGAGGTGCCGTTGGGGGTAAAGTAACGAGCGGTGGTCAATCTCAGGCCGGATTCGTTTTCCAGGGAAATGACGGTCTGCACCGAACCTTTACCGAAACTCTGGGTGCCGAGAACGATAGCGCGGCGATTGTCCTGCAGGGCGCCGGCGACGATTTCGGAGGCGCTGGCACTACCGCCGTTGATCAGTACCACCATGGGATAGTCCGGCTCGGTACCCTGACGGTGGGCTTCAAAGCGCAGGCGGCTGTCCTCGATTCTGCCCTCGGTGTAGACAATGAGCCCCTTGGACAGAAACAGGTCGGCGACTTCCGCGGCCTGTTCGAGAAGTCCGCCGGGATTGTTGCGCAAATCAAGGATCAGTCCCTGCAGCCCACCCTTGTTCTGCGCATGCAACTGCTTGAGCGCCGCTCTCAGGTCCCTGGCGCTGCGCTCCTGAAACTGGGCAAGACGCACATACCCGAAACCGTCATCGAGCAAACGGGATTTTACGCTCTTGACCTTGATGTTTTCCCGGGTGAGGGTTATTTCCTTCGGTTTATCGAAGGCATTGCGCATGATGGTGATGGTGATACTGCTTCCGGCCGGACCGCGCATCAGCTTGACCGCTTCCATGATGGTCAGGTCCTTGGTGAAACGGTCGGAAATCTTGACGATCATGTCCCCGGCCGCAAGACCGGCACGGTGCGCCGGCGTATCCTCGATGGGTGAAACAATGGTCAGCACGCCGTCCTTGATGGTGATTTCGATACCAAGGCCGCCGAACTCTCCGGTGGTATCGATCTGCATCTCCCGAAACATCTCGGGGGACAGATAGGAGGAGTGCGGATCGAGCACGCCCAGCATACCGTTGATGGCGCCTTCGACGAGTTTTTCCAGAGGCACTTCCTCGACGTAACTGTTTTGAATAATGGTCAGCACATCGGTAAACTGTTCCAGTTCCTTGTATGGCGTGCCGGTTTTTGCCTCGCTGCAGCTGACAAAATAGTTCGCCACCGCAAAGCCTGCCGCCAGCATCAATAGCGATAACAGGACAATCCGCTTGCCTTTCGTCATCCGGACATCTCCTTCCAGCATATTAACGTCGCGGTTTGAGCCACTGGAGAGGATCCAGAGGCGTGCCGCGTTTTCTTATTTCGAAATAGAGCGTCTTGCCGCCACCAAAACCGGACATGCCGATCTTATCCCCCGGGGCAACCGTATCTCCGGCTTTTCTGAGCAATTGGCTGGCCTGGGCGTAAAGGGTGAAATAGCCGCCGCCATGATCGAGAATGATCATGTTGCCAAAACCGTGAAAGACTTTGGCGAAGGCAACCTTACCCTCGGCAACCGCATAGATCGGAGATCCGGCGGCCTGCGCCAGTTCGATCCCCTGACTCTCATAGCGGGTGCCGAGTTCGGCATTGAAATTACTGCCGAATCGTACGGCCAGCGACCCGGGGCCGGGCCATGGCAAGGAACCTTTTTTGCGACCAAAGGGACCTGACGCGCCACTATACTCGCGCGGTTTTTCCGTTTCAAGGGTTTTAAGCAGGCTCTGAAGACGTTTGGCCTTCTGGCGCAATTGTGACAGCTCGTCCTTCAGGGCCGCACGGTTATCCCGCAGGTTCCCGAGCGCGGCCTGTCGGGTCTGACGCCCCTTGTCCAGCGTACGCCGGCTGGCGGCAAGCACGTCCAGCCGCTGACGCTGGTCCTTCCGCAGCTGTTCCAGTTCGCCAAGCGTGGCATGCAATGTGCGCCAATCATCACGGAATTGCTTGAGCAGTTGACGGTCCCGACGCACAAGACGGGCAAGATAAAAGAAATTTTCGGCGATTTTTGCCGGTGAAGCCTGCTCGAACAGGAGGTTGAAAAGGCGCATTTCGCCCCGTCGATACAAGACCCGTAGACGCCGCCGTACCTGTTGATCCTGTTTGGTAATCTGCGTTTTCAATTGACCGGCGTGCTGTTCCTTTGCCGCGATATCTTTTTCCAGGCGGGACAGTCGGCCCTGCAAGCGGCTGGAGTCGCCTTGCAATGTCGCGAGCTGATTTTCAAGCTTCCGCAACTCCTGTTCAACCGACCCCTCCTGCTGCTGGCTGCTTTTAAGTTGCCGGGAAAGGTTGTCGATGCGACCTTGTATTTCCTTGAGATTCTTCCGTTGACGCGCCAGATCCCCGGCACTGGCCGGACAGACACCACCCAGCATGATAACCAGGGAAACGGCCAGCAAACAGGCGAAACGCAAACCCCGATTCCATATCATCGTTAAATCCTGACAAATTTTCTCAGGGAAAGCAGGCTTCCGACCAGACCCAGAGCCAAACCGCCCGCGGCCAGGATGGCCTGTTGTGTCGCCGACAAAAAAAGGATTCCGTCCACTCCGGCAACCACCAGCACACCGTGGAGTCCTTCCCGCAGCATCAGAGAAAACAGGGCCCAGGCTCCGATCAGTGCCAGCAGGCCACCCGCCAGCCCCTGCAATGCACCTTCAAGAAGAAAAGGCATTTTGATAAACAGCGGGGTACCGCCAACCAGCGTCATGATTTCGATCTCCTCACGCCGGGCGTAAAGGGTCAGCTTGATGGTATTGGAGACAATGAACAGAGCGGCGAACAGCAGAAATCCTCCAAATACAAAACCTCCCACCCGCAGCAGCCCCACGAAAGCGTCAAAGCGCTCGAGCCATTCCGGTTCATAACTGATATCCTGGAGTTCGCCGATCTGCCGCAGTCTGGCCACCACCGCCTCGACCCCGGCCTTGTTGCGGCGTTTCTCGTGCAGAACGATTTCAAGAGAAGCAGGCAGAAAATCCCTTTCGACGCCTTCCAGCAGGTCGGCATCATCCCCCAACCGCTTCTGGAAACGCTTGAACGCCTCTTCCCGTGAAACGAAATGAACCTGTTGCACTTCCTCCAGGTTCTTCAGCGAAGCCTTCCAGCCCTGCAACTTGCCAGCATCAGGAACGCGATCAAAATAGGCAACGACTTGTATTTCACGGCTCCACTGCCGGGCAACCTGCTGCACGTTGATGACCACGATGCCGAAAAAAGCGATGATCATCAGCGCTACAGCGACCGTGCCGATGGCCGCACTGCACAATACAGGCGTCTGTCTGAGATTTCGCCCTACCCGTCGTATGAAATATCCGATGGTCTGCAGCAAGTTCCGATCCCTTCAGTCCAAAACAGTGCATGAATCAAGCAATGTGGAGACAGAGCCCAGACAGATCAGGGTGTGCGGTCTTCGACGAGCCGGCCCTTGTCGAGGACCACGATCCGTCGCGGAAAGCGCCGAATCATTTCCCGATCATGGGTGGCGAAAACAACCGTCGTGCCCCGTGCGTTGGCTCCCTTGAAAAGCTCCATGATATCGTTGGCAACGTCGTCATCGAGATTTCCGGTGGGCTCGTCGGCCAGCAGTATCAAAGGATCCGTAACCAGTGCCCGGGCAATGGCGGCCCGCTGCTGCTCGCCGCCGGACAGTTGCAAAGGCAGACGGTTCAGCTTTCCCTGCAACCCGACGTGTTTGAGGGCCTGATAAACCTTGTTGCTGATTTCGTAGCGCTTTTTACCCTGAACTTCGAGGGGAAAAGCGACGTTCTCAAACAAGGTCCGGGTGGATATCAATTTGAAATCCTGAAATACGATGCCGATTTTGCGCCGCAGCAGAGGAATGCGCCAGGATCTCATACGGGTTATGTTCATGCCATTGACCAGAATCTGGCCTCGACTGGGCTTTTCAGCGCCGTACAACAATTTCAGAAGAGTGGATTTTCCGGCCCCGGAGGAGCCGGTCAGATAGAGAAAATCACCCTTGGGAACCTTGAGGCTGAAATCGGTCAGGGCGCTGGCGTCTTTCTGATATGACATGCAGACATTGTAAAGCTGAATCATGAAATCTCTACCAGTCGCGATAAGGAATGCCGTTGAGTCCTGCCAGGTTGCTGCCGCTGCGTACATCGTAGACAGCGCCAGGATCCCCCGCGCCAAGATCCAGTACTTCTGGTGGTATGGTGTACCATGTTTCCGCACTTCCGGTAAAGGGGTCCTTGGGAATGCCCCGCAAGTAACGCTTTTCGACCAGTTCTTCCAGGCTCCCCGGGTATCGCCCCTGATCGGCGAAAAAGCCGTCAATAGCCTTGCGCATCTGATACAGGTTTTCCCGCAGCACCGATTCCCGTGCCTGAATCAGATTTCGCTGGTAATGGGGTACGGCAATGGCGGCCAGAATCGCCACGATCGTCATGACGATCATCAATTCGATGAGCGTAAAACCGGCACAGGGCCGTACCCGGAGCTCCGCAACGGTCTTACCAGGAACTGTAGGCGGTCCCGTCCAGCGCTGTCTGATCGCTTCGACTGTACACATCATAAACATCCTTACCGTCCCAGGAAGGTGAATCCGGCGCATCGCGATAGCCACGCATCCCCCACTCTTCCTCGGGATTGAAGGGATCGCGAGGAATCCGCCGCAGATATTTGCGGGGAAAGGCATAAAGCCCGCCCCAGTTTTTGCCCGTCACCAGTTCCTCAAGGTTGAGCGGATAGCCGGTCTGGTCGGTATCCGAAACGATGTGTTTGTCCAGAACCGCCTTGTCGAAATCTGCCTTGTACCGGTCGATGGCCGACCGCAATTCCCGCAGCGATCGCCGCAGTTCCATCTCCTGGGTACGCTTGATCGTAACTTCGGCAAGGGGCAGCACGGCCGAGGCCAGGATACCGACAATGGCGACCGTAATCACCACCTCGATCAGCGTCATCCCCGCAGGGTTGCGGGCGACGGAAAACATTCTGCGCATCATGTCATCTCGCCTCGGCAGTCATGCTCCCGGCACTGCAGGACAGAGTCTGGCCGTCGGCAGAAACCAGCTCGCACGCCTCAAGAGAGACCTCCAGCCTGCCAGCCGCCAGAACCTTGAAAGCAACCAGCGCCAGAGCCCCTTCTCCGGAGACCCCGGGGATGCCCTCAACCCTGCTCACCTGGGCCTCGATGGTGCCGGCAGGAACCCCTGCCAGCAAAGCACGGCTTTCCTCTTCCTCCTTGCCCATAAGCGGCCCGGGGTGAATGCCGGCAAACTCGGCGAGGGTTCCGGGATAGCGCAACGTCAGACGCGCGGCGACGAGATCCCGGACCTTCGACGCCACAACCTGCACCACGAAAGAGTCTCCCGCTGCCACCTCCGAAGGGCCGTAAAGAACGATCTCGACAGGTGTTTCGTCCGATCCCGAACCGGCCTCGGACGTCATTTCAGGTTCCTGCATGGCCGGCACCCCTCGAAAATCCTCGCCGCCCGGAACGTCGGCAAAGGAGGGGAAACGCAATCCCGGGGTCAGGTCATTCTCGCTGCCCGACCAGATGGTCGCCACATCCGGGGCCGGCAAATCGACCGTGCGCACGATGTGGGGCGTGATCGACAGAAGAATTTCCCGCTTGTTTTTTTCCTTGCTGCGCCCCGTGAAAATCTGCCCCAGAACCGGGATGCCGCCGATGAGCGGCAGAGTGTTGCGGGAGTCCTGCAAGTCGTCACGGATCAGCCCGCCAATGATGGTCCGCTCGCCATCCTTGAGGATCAGGGAAGACCCGGCATTGGTGGTCGATATGCGCAACGCCGACCCTCCTCCGGCGATCTCCTCTTTTTCCAGGATGCTGCTGACTTCCAGCGCCAGGGTGGTGATTACCGTGTCATCCAGCCGGATGATCGGCTGAACGTCGAGCTTGACGCCAACATCGATATACTGCACGTTGGTAGAGGTGATGTCACCGGTCGTTGTACTGATATTGGTGGTAACGATCGGCTCGCGGGTACCGATGTGTACCTTGGCTTTCTCCCGGTTTTTCACACGTATTTTGGGATTGGCCAGAATCTCGCTGTCGGTCAGGGTCTTGGCAAAATCAAAGGTGGCGGTCGGCAGGGTATAAAAAGACTCGAGCCGGCTGAAGCTGCTTGCCAGGGTGTCCGTGGAGCCGCCCGCGGTCAACACATCGCTCAGCAGCTGACTGACCAGATTGCCATCGCTGTCGACCATCGATTGCCCGAAACCGGCACTTATGGAATAGGTGCTGAGTTTAGGGCCGAGTTTCAGAACGTCGCGGTGACTGACCTCCACCAGCTCCAGATCGAAAACCACCTCCGAATCGTTGCGGTCCGCGGCTTCCAGAAGCTGCCGCGTCAGCTCTATGACCTCGGGCTTGTCGCGCATGACAATGGCGTTGAGCTCTTCATGAACATAGATCTTGCGCGTCTGCATCATGGTCCGCAACATATTGACGGCGTTCTTGGCTTCGATATTGGACAGATAGAACACCTGGATAACCCGGTCTTCGTACTGTTTTTCCTTCTCGGGATTTTTCGGGTAGACAAGAATGGTGTGGCTGTTCAGCACGCGCTTGCCGAGTCCGTTGAGCTTCAGCAACAGATCCAGGATCTGGGCAAAAGAAGCATCCTTGAGCAACAGGGATACCGGATTCGGGGGAATAGCTTCGTCAAGAATGAAATGAATGCCGGACAACTGCCCCAGCACCGCGAAAGCCTGCCGCACGTCCATCTGCGAAAACTGCAGGCTCAACGGCTCGCGGGAGGACAACTCCAGTTCATACCCGTCCATGACGAGCTGGTCCGCCATCTCGATCTGCTGCATCAGCTGCCTGGCCTCATCGTGTCCGGCGTCGAGTTTCAAGGCCTTTGACAGGCTGGCTCTCGCCTGGCTGTAACGGGCCGCCTTGATAAAGTCCCTGGCCTCGCTCACGAGCTGTTCCACCGCGATGCGCGTCTGCACTTCCTTCAGTTTCTGAGCCGCGGCCGTCAAACTGCCATCCAGCTGGACCGACTGGCGGTATTCGGCGACGGCCTGCAGCAGTTGCCCCTGCCGTGCAAATTCCTGCCCGCGATCATAGTGCCACAAGGCGGAGCGATTACGGGTATCGAGCCATTTCAGACGGTATTCATGTCTTGCCGGCTCTCTGGCCATGGCCTCGGCAAATTGTTCCAGCGCCAGATCGTATTCACCCTGTTGCAGATACCTGTCCCCGGCATCGAAGGCCCTGGATCCGGCGCACCCTGTCAAGATCGCCAGCAACAGGACAATCGTCCATAACGCCCTATTTTTCAACGATACCATCAGCAGGCACCTCCTTGTCTATGTCTTCCGGCTCGGCCGGCACCGAAAACTCCGCAGGTTGACGCGTCAGGGTTGCGGGCGCGGTTGATCGACCGATGGGCGAGAGAATCGAAATGGGCGGCTGGAGTGCCTCTATCCGGTAGCTCTCGGCTTCTTCATCGTGTTTTACAATCAGATTTTGCCCGTCGATCTGCAGCAGGGCGTAATGGTCCCCCGGACCGAAACGCTCTCCGGAGCGCACCACAAAAACCTCTCCGGACACCGACAGAAAAACGCGGTGCACCGCTGCATGCTTGAGCATGCCAAGAAACACGGGCCGGGGAGGAGGAGGCGGCGTCAGAGGGGCCAAGGCAGCGGACGCGGACGCAGAGGCCTGTGCCGGTCGACCGTTGGCCGTCGAGGACAGGCGTGGTTTGGCCGCTGCGGGAAACAGCGGTGCAAAAATGTCCCGGGCCGATGGACCGGATCGATCGGCATCCTTTTCAACCGGTGCCATTGCGGCTTCTTGCCCGGCATCGACGGGTTTGCGCGGTACCGCCGCAAAAGGCGGGCTGTCGCTCACGGTATTCTGCCGTGGCCAGTTGAGATAGGCGTAAAGCAGCGCACCCCCCAGCAGGAGCAGAAACGGCAGAAGTATTTTTAACGACCGGTTCATGGCGACCCCGTATTGAAATATGCCGACAGCCGGAGGCTCAAAATCACTTCATCCCTCTCCGGTTGGCGGGCATCGAGGCGGATCTGCTCAACCACCACAAGTTGCTCCCATTGTTCAAGTCGTTCCACAAATTCCCGGAGCGTGCGATAGGGTCCGCTCACCGAAAATTCAAGCGTATAGCGAAGAATGTCCGGCAGGTCCGTGTTTTCCGGGCGATAGGCAATGCGCTTGATGGCAAGTTCGGAATCACTGGCATACTGATAGAGTTGCTGGATAAAATCCGGGAATGTCCGGTACGCGGCTACCTGCCTGTAAAAATTGTCGCGATCCTGCAACAACGCCCCACCGGCCACTGTCGGGCCTGGCTGCTCCCTGGCAGTACGAGCGGCAGCCTGCCGCTGCGCCAGCAGCGAAACATCCCTCTCCAGCCCCGGCAGCATAATACCGTGTAACATACCGTACAGCAGACCATTGAGCAGCACCCCTCCCAGCAACAGCAGAAGCAGGCTGCGATGGCTGCGCCAGAGTTCCGTAAAAATAATTTTCAAGGCCATTTCAAAAGCCTCCACGAATGCGGAACTCGGAGCGGATGATGGTCAGACTGCGTCCCCCGGCATCCTTGATATCGGTTTTTTCCTGTCGCAGCAACAGCACCTCGCTGAAAGGTTCGTAGCTTAAAAGCTTATCCAGGTAGGCACGAAACACCCTGTCATTTTTTGCAAAAACGGTAATGCCAAGGGTCTTGTCCTTAAAGTCAGGCTGGATGGAGCGAACCTGAATGCCTTTGATCCAGGTGTTTTCGAGATGCTCCAGGATGTCCGACCAGAAAAATTCGCGCCGCTGCAGGATTTCCCTGATCCGGGAAGCTTCAGCTTGCATCGCGGCCGATTGCTCCGGTTTCACCACGACCTCCTGCGGTGCGGCGGACAGGCTACCCAGTTGCTGGACCACTTGCCGGCGACGCTGCCGGACCCCGTACATCGCACCGAAATTTACCAGCAGCAAAACCGCCATGCAGGCCACGAGCAGGATGCAGATCCGGCGCAGCACCTGCGCGTCGGGAGGATGTTGCATCGCGAGATTCACCTTCAGCTTCATTCAATCCCCCATCATCAGGCATTCCGCCGCGCCCAGATCAGCGGCCAACACCAGCGGGCTGTCCCCGTGCCCTTCCAGAACCTCTGCTTTTCGCCCGAAACACTCGTTGATGGCCTCTACAACAGACCTTTCGACGCCTCGGTCGGCATGGAGAAACAACCGGTGGCGAATCCTTCCGGAAAATTCCCGGGCATAACCGGCCACGATTCTGTGCAACTCCTGCACCTGCCGGTCAGACTCTGCACCAGTCCGACGCGAGTTGTAATACTCCAGCCTGCCAGCGCGATAGATTTGCAGGTTGACGCCGTCTTCCGTCATGACAACCAGTATGGCGTCTCCCTCGGGATCGAGACGATAACGCCAATGCCGGTAAAGGTTCAATCCATGGAAGGAAACATGGACGGAGCTGAAACCGGCGTCCTGCAGCAGTTCCTGGTAGAGACCGAGCAGGCTTTTTTCAGCCGCGATGACCAGCAGGCGGGTCGGGTTGCCCGGCTCCCGTTTCAGAACCTGATAATCGAACTGCAATCCGGAACACCCGGGCAACAGCTTTTTAAGCTGCCAGTCGATCATCGCCATCCCCTCTCCCCGCAGTCGGGGAAACCCCTCGATTTCCATGGGCAGCACGTATCCGCAACGATCCGGCAGAGACAGGGCGATCCGCTTTTCCCCGACAGCCACAGTCTGAATGGCATCGCGCAGCGCAGCCAGCAGGCCCGTTCTCTGGCCGCTGTCCAGCTCCCGGAGCCGGGCCGGCTCCAGACTGTGCTGCAAATCGACAACCCGTCCGTCAACCGGCAGTCCGCCTTTGCGCCACCGCTTCCGCAATGCCGCAATGCGGAGCTGCGTATCATGGATGTCGACGCCAACATATCTTCGCCAGGTCATGTCGGCACCTCGGCATCGGCGAAGGTCACCCTGTCGATTTCCGGAAGGCTGGTGACTCCCTGAAGAACTTTCTCAAGCGCGGCCTGACGCAGGAAAACCGTACCCATGCCGGCCGCCGCCCTGCGCAACCGCCCGGTTGGCGCACGATTGATGATCAGCTCCCGAAGCTCGTCGTTGATTTCAAGCAACTCGACAATGGCCGAACGACCGGCATAGCCAAGACCGTGGCAATGCTTGCAACCGCGGCCTTCATAAAAAGTTTGTCCGGCATGACGGGCAGGATCGAGCCCGAACCGCTCCATTTCATCCTCGGAGTAGGTAACCGGCTGTTTACAATGGACACAGAGTTTTCTGACCAGTCGCTGGGCCAGAACCATATTCAGGCTGGAAAGAAAATGATAAGGGTCCAGGCCCATATGCAGAAACCTTCCCAGTACATCGAATACATTGTTGGCATGTACCGTGGTAAATACCAGATGTCCGGTCAAAGCCGACTGAACGGCAATTTGAGCCGTCTCGGCGTCACGAATCTCTCCAACCATGATCTTGTCCGGGTCATGGCGCAGAATCGAGCGCAGCCCCCGGGCAAAAGTTAGCCCCTTTTTTTCATTTACCGGCACCTGGACAACGCCGGGGACCTGGTATTCCACGGGGTCTTCGATGGTGATGATTTTTTCCTGTTCGGTATGAATCTCCGCGAGTGCGGCATACAGGGTCGTGGTCTTGCCGCTGCCGGTAGGGCCTGTCACAAGCACCATGCCGTAAGGTGCGCGAATCTGACGACGGAAGCGGGCGATCTCTCTTGGATTGAAGCCGAGAGATTCCAGCGTCAAGCCTTTCAGGTCGACAGCAATACTGCTCTTGTCAAGAATACGGATAACCGCATCCTCGCCAAAGCTGCTGGGGAGAATGGAAACCCGGAAATCGATGGACCTGCCGCCAATGCGGGCCTTGAACCGGCCGTCCTGGGGTATCCTGCGTTCGGAAATATCCAGCTCGCTCATCACTTTGATGCGGGAAATGACAGGCCCTTGAAATCGTCTGTCGAGCGGTTCCATAGCCCTGGAAAGCACACCATCGATGCGGTATTTGATCACCACGCCATCCGGTCCGGATTCGATATGAATGTCGCTGGCCCGTTTCTGCAGGGCATCCACCAGGGTGGTATCGATCAACTTGATAACCGGACTGTGCGCCTCTTCTTGCGTCTCGCCCAGCAGCAGATCCTTATCTTCCCGCGGCCTGCCATTGGCCAGGCCCCTAAACTTTTCCAGCGTGCTTTCAAGGGCTTCGCCGGTGGTGCCGCGACTGCCTGCGGCTACGCGCTGGATCTGGCTCTTGCCGGCAATTTTGAGGGTTACGGGGCCGCCTATCTGCCATTCGAGCTGATTCAGGCGCGAGATATCCGTGGGATCAGCGGTCGCCACCACCAGATCCTCGCCGGCATACTCAAGAGGGACAACCCCGAACCGCACCACAAGGTCTTCCGGAAGACCTGCGGGAGGTGCGAAATCGGAATCCAGTGAGGACAAATCAACATAGTCCATGCCAAACTGGCGCGCCAGTGCCTGGGCAAGGATCTCGTCCTCAAAAAAGCCGAGTTCGACCCCGGTCTCACCAAAACGCAGGCCGCTGGTTTTCATCCTCTCGAGGATTATTTCGGTCTGACCCGGAGCAATCGCCCCGGTCTCAGCCAGCAATTCGCCAATTTTTAGCCAGCGATAGGCCATACGCTTGACTCCCTGCGCTCATCCAACCGTTCCGGCCAGTTGGAAAACGGGCAAATAGATCGCTATCACAATCCCGCCGATGACCAACCCGACGAAAACCAGGACCAGCGGCTCAAGAAGACTCGCAATCCTCTCCAGACGGTTGTCAATCTCCGATTCATAATAATCGGCAACCTCGTCAAACATCTGCTGTAGGTTACCGCCTCTCTCACCGGTAGCCAGCAAACGGTTGGCCACCGGTGGGAAAACCGCATGCCAGGCAAGCGCATCCCCCAGATTTTCACCTTCATTGAGGGAACCGATGACAGCCGCCAGACCCTTTTGAATAACCACATTGTTCAAAACACCCCTGGCAAGCTCAAGCGCCTCGACCAGGGGTAATCCGCTGCCGAGAATAGTCCCGGTGGTTCTGCAGAAATTCACCAGCGCACTCAATCGAAAAAAATCACCCAACCAGGGCAGGCGCAGCAGCGTCTCATCGAAAATCACTCTGCCTTTGGGCGTTCTTATGAAATGTCCAACCGCCAGAAAAAGGACCCCGGCCATCAACAGGATCAGGAACCAGCCCCGGGATAACAGTTCGGCGCTGTACAACACTATGCGGGTCAGAAGCGGCAATGCGACCTGCGCATCGGCATAAATCCGCACGAAGCTCGGCACGACGAAAAAAATCATGAAGAGGAGAACCAGCATGGTGGCGCAGGCCAGAACCAGGGGATACATTGCGGCGGACTTCAAACGGTCACGCAGGCGCAACATCCTTTTCTGATACTCAAGGTAGCGAAAAAGAGTCTGGGCGAGATCGCCGGTCTTTTCGCCAGAGGCAACGGTTGCAACGAACAGGGACGGAAAAAATTCGGGAAACAGTGAAAAAGCATGGGAAAGAGAACTGCCGCCTTCAACGGCGCTCCGAACATTTTGCAGAACTTCCTTGACGACAGGAGGATCCTTTTCCTGTTCAAGGGACTGGAGCACTTCAAGAATGGGCATTCCCGAGCGACTCAGGACAAGCATTTCCTGATTGAACAACAAAAACCTGTTCTGCGGCCAACGGTTTTGACGAAGCGGCCTGAATAACGCTAC
>NZ_JBFWJQ010000025.1:0-28804 GCF_050253115.1 Syntrophotalea sp. | reverse complement strand
GGTTGCCGGGAAGTGGTTGTACGAGATGATTTCGGTTTTTATTACCACGGAGTTACAGGGCGCGGAGGCTTTAAGACTGTTTTGTGCCAGGTCGACGCACCCTCCATTTCTCGGCGTTATGCGCTTGTGTGCTGTGAAGCCTATCGTGGAAAGTGTCCCGTTCAGCCTGAAAGCGAACGCAACCCGGCAATCGGTTAGGCTTTTCATGGATGGTTCTTGTTTTTAAATGAGTCGCAGGTTAGTTTATGCGGTGTGGCCGCGCGTAAGATTCACACGACAGCATATCGAGACATCGAAATCGATGAATAAAAAATCCGAAATGCACAGAGCGGAGCAGGGTCGTCTGGAAAAACGCTCATTCCTGACGACACTGGTGCTGGTGAGCGTGCTCTTCCTGATTTTGCTCAAGCCATTTTGGGGGGCGATTTTCTGGGCATGCATCATCGGCCTGATTTTTTCACCTTTGTACCGCCGTTTGCTGGCAGCAGGCCGGCCCAAACCCAATGTGGCCGCATTGACAACGCTTCTGGCTTGTCTGGTGATAGGCATCGTTCCCGCACTGTTTGTGATTGGCTCGTTTATCCAGGAAGGCGTCAGTTTCTACCGGCGTCTGCAGAGCGGCGATTTCGATATTGGCGCCCGCATCGAACAAATACAGACGGCGTTTCCGGCGATCAGGCATTTTTTCGAGCGTCTCAATCTGGACTTCAACAGTGTCCAGACGCAACTTTCCGATGCGTTTCTCGGTGCCAGCGGCTATCTTGCCCAGAATGCCATTGAATTCGGGCAGGGCACGCTGCAGTTTTTCATCAATCTCGGCCTGATGCTTTATGTAGCGTTTTTCATGCTTCGCGATGGCGAGAAACTGGTGGGCCTGCTCGTGCGCGCCTTGCCGTTGGGGGACGAGCGGGAACATCTGCTTATCGCCAAGTTTGCCGAGGTCGTGCGTGCGACCGTCAAGGGTAATCTGTTGGTTGCCACCGTTCAGGGAATGCTGGGAGGCTTCATATTCTGGGTTCTCGATATCCGGGGTGCTCTGCTTTGGGGCGTGGTGATGACGCTGCTTTCCTTGATTCCGGTTGTTGGCGCCGGGTTGATCTGGGGGCCGGTCGCCATTTATCTGTTTGCTGTTGGTGCATGGCCTCAGGGACTGATTCTTGCCGCATTCGGTGCGTTTGTTATCGGTTTGGCCGACAATATCCTGCGGCCGCTTCTGGTGGGTCGGGATACAAAGCTGCCGGATTATGTCGTGCTGCTTTCAACCCTCGGCGGCTTTGCGTTGTTCGGCATAAACGGTTTTGTGCTCGGGCCCTTGGTAGCCGCACTGTTTATTGCGTTCTGGGAAATTTTCATGCGGGAGTTCAATAGGCCGCAGTCCGGCACATCGAAAGAGGATGCCCCGTAACAGGCGGTTTTGATGATTCAGAGAACTCCCGCTCCCATGTAGGGAAACGCTCTGGAAAGGGCGGATTTTTAATGGGTCCAATCGATGATCCGGATTTGGTCACCGACTTTTTTGGCAATCGCTTCCCGCATGATTTCAAAGTGTGGGCATGGAACGCCTATGGGGTTTCCCTTTGAAATACAGGAAGCCAGAACGATGGCTTCGGCGCCCCGGTCCACCATCAACTTCGCCCTCTGGACGGCACGTTTTCCAGGGCACCCGCCGCAACTGACAAAGCCGATGATTTCGCAGGGTCCGATTTCCGCGAAGGCCATTTTGCCCGTGGCGGCGACTTTGAAATCCGTGTTGCCAGGGCACATGTCTTCCGTTTGCTGACATCTGATGATCCCGACTTTCATTTCCGATCTCCTTTATTTTGACGTATCCTCGGGTGCGCTGGGGTTCGTCTCTCACTCGCAATAATTTGTCACCTTCGAACCAGGCAACGAGCGCGTACATCCACCGTTTTCGTGAATCAATATAAGTAACGGGGGGATAAGGTTCAACTGCAATCTGAGGTTCAACTGCAATCTGAAAAGGGGAATGCCATGGGTTTCGATAATGATATTGCCATTCGTGTCGCGGGGCTTGCCAAACGCTTTGGTGTGGTTCAGGCGCTCGCCGGAGTCGATTTCAACGTGCGCAGCGGTGAATTGTATGGCTTCCTGGGGCCCAATGGCGCCGGCAAGACCACGACCATCAACATTCTTACCGGCCTGGCGCGTGCGGATGCCGGTACGATCCACATTGGCGGCATCGATTGTTCGAACAATCCGCGTGCCGCCCAACGTCTTGTCGGGGTGGTTCCTGATGAGAGCAATCTTTATGCGGAACTGAGCGGTTTTGACAATCTGTGTTTCTGCGCGGCCCTGTACGGCATGGCCAAACCGGAACGCCGGGCGAGGGCGCTCCGGTTGCTGGAAATTTTCGATCTGGTGAAAGCGGCCGATCGCAAGTTCGGCACATATTCCAAAGGCATGAAGCGCAAGTTGACCATTGCCGCCGGCATCATTCACCGGCCCGCAATCCTGTTTCTGGACGAGCCCACCACCGGCATCGATGTTGGCAGCGCCCGGCAGTTGCGTCGGTTGATCGCGGAGTTGAACCAACAGGGAACCACTATTTTTCTGACCACCCATTACATCGAGGAAGCGGAGCGACTCTGCGACCGCATCGCTTTTATCACCGGCGGCCGGATCGTCAAGGTCGATACGGTTGACAACCTGTTGCAACCGGTCCGGGCCAAACATGTCCTGCAGATATCCTTGAACTCGGATTCGGACGTGGGCAATCTTGCGGATGATCTGGCCCGGGCGTTTCCCGGCCTGCAATTTTTCTGTTCGCAGTCCCGTGTTATTCGCGTGGAAGCCACCGTCCCTGTGCATGTCGGCCCCCTGGTACGCTTTCTGGAGGAAAAAGGAGCCGAAGTGTCGGAAATCCGGAAAATCAGGCCGAGCCTCGAAGACGTATTTGTGGAGGTCACCGGCATCGGCGCCGATGCCATGGGCAGGGAAAAGGAGAAAAAAGGAGGTGGGCAATGAAACTCTGGATTGCTTTCTGGAATATCCTGCTCAAGGATTTTCGAACCTATTACCTCAAGCCGCCCAACCTCAGCTGGGGGATCATTTTTCCCATTGCCTGGACAGGTATGTTTTTTATCAAATCAGGCAGGGGGGTGGAGAGTATCTTGTCCGTGCTCCCGGGCGTGGTTGGGCTGTCCATCCTCTTCGGTACCACGTCCTTGCTGTCGGTGACTGTTACTTTTGAAAAGAAAAACCACTCTTTCGAACGGTTGCTGCTGGCGCCCATTCCGCTGGAATTGCTGATGTTGGCCAAAACCTCCGGCGCCATTCTGTTCGGTTTTTTCAATGCCTTTGTACCGGTCGTCATGGCGGCCTTCTGGGTCGATTTGAGCGGCATGCGGTGGGGCGTGTTCGTGGCGGCCGTATTTCTTCTGTCGGTGGCTTCGACTTTTCTGGGGCTTTTTATCGCAGTGGCAGTAAGCGAGGTTTTCGAGGCGCAGACCTTTTCCAATTTTTTCCGTTTTCCGATGCTTTTTCTGTGCGGGCTGTTTTTCCCGATCAGCACGCTTCCGGTGTTTTTACGACCGCTTTCCTATCTGTTGCCTTTGACTTACGGAGCGGCCATGTTGCATGGCTCGGTGCGCGGCGAGTTTATCATGCCGGTGTTTTTGGCCATGACCGTTCTGGCGGCATTCTGTGTCGGCCTGTTTTTGCTGAGCCTTTACAGTATTCAAAGGCGCTGGATTGCCTGACCTTCTGTTGCGTACCGGAAACAAAACCCCCGTTACGTCGCCGCAAACGGGGGTTTTGTTTCGAAACCCGGAAATTGTTATGCCAGGGCATTTTTTTGAAGGTACTCCCTGACGGACCCGGTGTCGGCATCGATGAGTTCGCAGCGTTTTTCCTTTTTGTCAAGATCGCGGAAAACCGGCGGCAGTACGGGATCCTGGCCGATGGCTTCTCTGACCGCATCGCCGAATTTTGCCGGATGGGCCGTTGCCAGGCATACCAGCGGTACTTCGCCGCCAGTCAGTTCTTTTCCGACCTTGACGCCGACGGCGGTGTGCGGATCGAGGATGTAGCCCGTCGCGGCATGGAAGGCGCGAATGGTGTCGAGAGTTTCCTGGCGGGTGGCGGAACCGGCCATGAAATCTCGGCCGACGCAAGCCAGTTCCTCGGCCGTGAATTCCAGACGGCCTGTTGCCGCCAGCCGGGACATGGCATCATTGACACGGCCCGGATTCTGGCCGTAAAGGTAAAACAGGTAGCGTTCAAAATTACTGGCCAGCTGAATATCCATGGATGGCGAAGGGGTCGGCACCACCTGGGCGGTCGAATAATCGCCCTGGTTGATGAAGCGCGTCAGGATGTCGTTTTCGTTGGTGGCGAGAATCAGCCGGCGGATGGGCAGCCCCATGCGCTTGGCGATATAGCCGGCGAAGATATCGCCGAAGTTGCCGGTTGGAACCGAAAAGTAGACTTCCTCGCAGCTTGTGGCGCGTTGAACGCGTCCAAAGGCGTAAAAATAATAGACGACCTGCGCGAGCACCCTGGCCCAATTGATCGAATTGATCGCGCCAAGGGCCATGCGACTCTTGAACGCCAGATCGCCGAAGATTTCCTTGACGATGCGCTGACCGTCGTCGAAGGTGCCGCGAATCGCGAGATTGAAGACGTTGGGGTCGGTAACGGTGGTCATCTGCAGTTCCTGAATCGGCGAAACCCTTTGATGAGGATGCAGGATGAAGATGTTGATGTTCTGCTTGCCCCGTACGCCGTAAATGGCCGCGCTCCCGGTGTCTCCGGAGGTGGCGCCGAGGATGTTCATGTGCGCGCCGCGTTCCTTGAGAAGGTATTCGAACATGTTGCCGAGAAACTGCAGCGCGACGTCCTTGAAGGCCAGGGTCGGACCGTGAAACAGCTCCAGCACATAGATGCCGTCCCTGTGGACGACCGGCGTTACTTCGTCGTGGTCAAAGGCCTGGTAGGATCTGTCGATAAGATGTTTCAGGTCCGCTGCGGGGATACTTCCGGCGAACAGCGAAATAATGCGAAACGCCAGATCCGGATAGGCCATTCTGGTCAATGCGGCGATGTCGCCTCGGCTCAGGGCCGGGATTTGCTGCGGCAAAAGCAGCCCGCCATCGTCCGCCAGGCCCATCATCACGGCGTCTTTGAAGTCCAGGCCGCTGATTCGGCCGCGCGTGCTCATGTACTGCATGGGAGTCTCCTACTTCGTGCTGACGACAAAATCACGAGCCGCCAGCGTTTTTTTATGGACATTGTATAGTTTCAGCACCAAACCGCAGACGCGCCACTATAGCAGCAAAGGTTCGAAAATAAAAGAGCGCAGCCGCGGGCCGGACGCTTTTGATCTGGTAATCTTGATGAAATGTATTATGCCGGAAAGATCAACGGATAGGGATTGACAGCCCTGGTTGCAGGCTGTAGAAATGGGCAAAGTTTCCCATCCGTGCAGGTGTCTTCCACCTGCAAAAGGGCAATAAGGTCATGGTCAGAATCGGCGTACTTTCCGACACGCACCTGCGGCACGCCTTGAGCGGTGCCGGTTTTCTGGATACCATCGAAAAAACCGTGTTCCGGGATGTCGGGATGATTCTTCACGCCGGGGATCTGGTCGATCCCTCGGTGCTCTGCGCCTTTTACCCCCGAACGGTGCATGCCGTACGGGGCAATATGGACCCTGCCGATGTCCGCCTGCCGCTGCGCAAGGTGTTCGAGGTTGCCGGATACCGGTTCGGCATGATGCATGGCTGGGGGGCGCCGGACGGACTTGCGGAGCGCATCCTGCAGGAATTTTCCGGAGATTCTCTTGACTGCCTGGTCTACGGGCATTCCCATATGCCGGACTGCCGGCATCTGGGGAGGCTTTTGCTGTTCAATCCCGGCAGTGCCATCAGTCCGCGGGGAGGCCATCGGGCCAGTGTCGGCATACTGGAAGTCGACGGTTCCGGCATTCGCGGGAAGATTCTGCCAATCGACGAGCATTGTTTTGGACCTGAAAGGGTGAAAAGGGGATAACATGAAACATCTTTGGGCACCCTGGCGCATGACCTATCTGGAGTGCAAGGATAAGCAGGCAAAAGACTGTTGCGTTTTCTGTGTTCGCGATATCCTTGGCGAGGATGCCGAGCGGCTCATCCTGTGGCGGGGGCGGCACGCTTTTGTGGTTATGAATAAATTTCCCTATACCAATGGCCATTTGTTGATCGCACCCTACCGGCACATTCCCGATATTCTCGATCTCGAGCCGGAAGAATCCGCCGAGATGCTGCTGCTGCTTCGCCGATGCCGGATGGTGATGCAACAATGCCTTAAGCCGCAGGGTTTCAATATCGGTATGAATCTGGGTAAAATAGCCGGTGCCGGCGTCGCCGATCACCTGCATATGCATATCGTGCCCCGCTGGACCGGGGATACCAATTTCATGCCGGTATTCGCCGAGGTCAGGGTCATCCCCCAGCACCTCGAGGAAACCTACGCCATTCTTCTGGAGGGATTCAAATCGGTTCCCGATGAAGTGGGATGTCGCTGTCCGGATTGATTTGCGTCTGTAAAATACCTCTGTAAATGAAGTTTTTGGATATTGTAACCTGATGTTGATTCGAGATTTTTAGGCACACACTGTTTATCAACCTTTGAAAGGAATATCCGTACAATGCTTGAACTTTTTCAAAAGGGTGGCCCCCTGATGTATCCCATTCTGCTCTGTTCGATTATGGCTCTGGCGATATTTTTCGAACGGCTGTGGACGTTTTTCAGGGTCGGCAGAGGGCGTGACGAGCTGGTGCGGGACGTGGAGCAGCTGGTCCTGAAAAACCGTATCGACGAGGCTGTCGTTGTCTGCCAGCGTAGCGATACGCCCTTGTCGAGGATTCTGCTTTCGGCGCTGCGCGCCCACGGCCGTTCCCGGGATCAGATCAAGACCGTGGTCGAGGAAACCGGCAGCCGGGAAGCCGCGCCGCTGGAGCGGTTTCTTGGCTTGCTCGGGACCATTGCCACGATTTCACCCCTGCTTGGTCTGCTGGGGACCGTGCTCGGCATGATCCGTGCCTTTACCGTTATCGCCACGGTCGGTATGGGCACTCCGGAAACGCTTGGCGGCGGCATATCGGAAGCGCTGATCACCACTGCCGCGGGGCTGTCGGTGGCCATCCCGGTCATCCTGCTGCACAAGTATCTGACCAGCCGCCTGGATCACATGGTGCTCAAAATGGAAGAAAGTTCCTTGCGCCTGGTTGATCTGCTGGGGGAATGATTCATGGCCTTTCTTCGTAAAAAGCGCGAAACTCCCCGGGTCGATTTGACATCGATGGTCGACGTGGTATTTCTGTTGCTGATTTTTTTCATGATCTCGACAACCTTTGTGGAATCGCCCGGCATCGATGTCAAACTTCCCGAATCCTCTTCCCAGGCATCCAAAACCGAGGTCCGCGAGGTCAAGGTCTATCAGTCCCGGAACGGCGATATCTCTCTTGGCCAGGAAAAAGTGACTCAGGAACAACTCGAAAGCCGATTGCGAGCCTATGGCCCCGCCGCCCGTGGCATGACCTTCGTTCTGCTGGCCGACAGGGACGCCCGTCATGGGCAGGTGGTGCGGTTGATGGATATGGCCAAGGTTCACGGCTTCGGCAAGCTGGCCATCGCTACGGAATACGTCAAGTCGCCATGAAACAGCAGACCGTGATCGGTATCGATCTCGGGGGGACCAACTGCCGGGGCGCCCTGGTCGGCGCCAACGGTGAAATTGTCGCTCCGCAACGTATCGAGACCGCCATTGCCGAAGGGTTCGACGTTTTTTGGGCGCGTCTGGTTGATTTCTGCCGATCGCTGATGGGCGAGGGGGAGCTGCGGGGTTGCCCTGTGACCGGTTTGGGAATCGGGGTTCCCGGTCTCGTGGCTCGCGACGGCACGGTCAGGGAGGCCCCGAATCTTGCAGCGCTCGATGGTTTCGCACTGACCAGCCGGCTTGAGGCCGAACTCGGCATTGCGGTGCGTGTGGTCAACGATGTCAACGCCATTGCGTTGGGTGAAGCGCAGCGGGGCGCCGGCAGGGGGTTCGGCAGTTTTTTGATGATGACCCTTGGTACCGGTGTCGGTGGCGGACTGATTCTGGCGCGCCAGCTGTGGTACGGTGCCGATGGCGCGGCCGGAGAAATAGGGCACGTCGTTGTAAGGCCGGGGGGGTATCCCTGCGGCTGCGGATCCCGCGGCTGTCTTGAACAATACGCGTCCGGACCCTCCATCCTGCGGGCGTTCCATCAACTTCGATCCCGTTCTGCCATGGTTGCCCCCCGGTATGCCCGCATCCGCAGTGCCGAAGAGGTGGCGGCCGCTGCTCGGCAGGGCTGCGAAGCGGCGCAGCAGGCGTTTGCCATGGCCGGATGTTGTATCGGCCAGGTTTTGGCTGGCGTTGCCAACCTTTTGAACCTTGACGGTGTCGTTATCGGCGGCGGCGTCGCCGACAGTTTTGATCTTTTCATACCGTCGCTTCGCACCGAAATTGATCGGCGGGCGTTCGGCGTAACCGCCCAAAGGCTGCAGGTGGTGAAGGCCGCTTTGGGCAGTCAGGCAGGCATCCTTGGTGCCGCCCAACTGGTGCGTGAAATGATTTAATGGCGGCAGCGTCAGGCGGCGCATGCCGATCGGTGAATTCTTTCGGGTTGCCTGGGGAACCAGCGGGTTTTTTACGAATGCATCCATCTTGCGCCACGGAGGGATTTTACTTATGAGTCGATGTATTGCCATCCTGAATGGCGGTGGGGATTGCCCTGGACTGAACGGCGTTATCCGGGCGGTGGTGCGTGCCGCGGTTCTGCAGCGTGGATGGCGTGTTCTGGGGATCGAGGACGGCTTTGACGGACTGGTCGAAGGTCCGCGTTGCCGTGAACTCGACATCCGCGCGGTGCGCGGTATCCTGCCACGTGGCGGAACGATTCTCGGCACGAGCAACCGGGGCAACCCGTTTCGCTATCCGCTCACCGACAGCGACGGCAATATTTCCCTGTGCGATGTGTCGCAACGGGTTGTGGATAATTTTCACCGTCTGGGAGCGGATGCGCTGGTCGCTGTTGGTGGCGACGGTACGCTCAAGATCGCGCGGCGGCTGAGCCACCTGGGCATGCCAATGGTCGGGGTGCCCAAGACCATCGATAACGATCTGCGGGAGACGGATGTCACTTTCGGTTACAACACCGCTGTCGGTATTGTTACCGAAGCCCTTGACCGGCTGCAAACCACGGCCGAAAGCCACCACCGGGTCATGGTTGTCGAGGTCATGGGGCGGGACGCGGGCTGGATTGCCCTGGAATCGGGCATCGCCGGTTCGGCGGAGGTGATCCTGTTGCCGGAGATACCATTCGATCTGGATCTTGTCTGCGAGCATATCATGCGCCGGCGCCAGGCCGGCAGCCGCTTTTCCATAGTGGTGGTTGCGGAAGGGGCCTTCCCCCGAGGTGGGAGCAAGGTTGTGCAGGCCACCGCCGAGCAGACTCACGGGCTGGAGCGGCTGGGCGGCATCGGCCATTTCGTTGCCGGGGAAATCGAACGGCGCAAGGGTCTTGAAACCCGGGTGGTGGTGCTGGGGCACACTCAACGCGGTGGCACTCCATCGCCTTTTGACCGTATTCTGGCCAGTCGTTTCGGCGTGCAGGCCGTCGAACTCATCGAAAAACATGAATACGGCACCATGGTCGCATTGCGAGGTCGCAACGTCGTGAGTATCCCCATCGAACATGCCGTGGACGGCCAGAACCTGGTGGATCCGGCCGGGAACCTGGCCTGGACGGCGGAGCAGCTCGGCATCCATTTGGGGCGCTGATAAATCCAATGCCGCAGGGTGGGGCCGCGTGGGAGCTCGAGCCAACCGGGTGATCAGGAGCGATCCGTCTGCTCCGGTGTCGTGTTTGTATCCTTGATCAGAGGATAATCGCCGGGGCATTTGTGTCGGCCGGGACAGACCTCGTAGGGACACGGCTCTACATGGATGGTAATGTCGGCACGGCCGATTTTTTCCTTCATGTGGCTTTCCAGGTGGTCGGCGATTTCGTGGGCTTCCTCGACCGACATGTGTCTGCACAGGGTGAGATGAAAATCGATGATCTTCTGCGAGCCTGCCCGACGGGTACGAAGCCGGTGGTAGCCGATGAGATGGTCACTGTGCTGGTCGATGATCCTGGCGATCTCCGCGCGAATGGTTTCGGGAAGCCGTTCATCGAGAATGTCACCCAGTCCGTAGCGAAACAATCCGAAAGCCTGATAGAAAATGTACAGGGCCACGACAATGGACAGCGCCGGATCGAGCCACGCGATCTTGAAGAGGCGGATGGCCACCAGACCGGCCAGCAGGGTCAGGTTGGTATAGACGTCCATGGTGAAGTGCAGCGCGTCGGCCTTCAGTGCGCTCGATTCTGTTTCGCGGGCGGTGCGCAGCAGAAACCGGCCGATCCGCCAGGAGACGATGGCGCTGAAGGCCAGGACGATCATACCGCCTTCGAGGCGACCCAGGGTGACCCCGGTCAGCAACCGGTGGGCTGACTCGTAACAGACCCAGGAACCGGAAAGGCCGATGATCAGAGCCTGGATAATGGTTGCCAGGGTCTCGAATTTGCCGTGACCGAAGGGGTGTTTGGGGTCCGCGGGCTGCTCCGCATGGCGGATAGCGAGAAAATTGGCCACGGACATGATAATGTCCAGCAGGGAATCGATCGCCGAAGAGAGCACCGCCATCGATCCGGTCAACCACCCCGTGACCAGTTTCAGCACTGTCAAGCCTGTGGCCGTCATCATGGAAATATGTGCGGCGCGAATTTTAGGATTTTTGGGCATATTCATCGGCGGTTTGAATTCAGTGAGAGGCTGCTTCATGGCCGGCGCCGGCAGGGATCGCGAAAAACGGTTGGCTGCCGGTGTTTTTTTTGGCTTTTAAGAATGAAAACTACGCTGCATCCATCCGGAGTTTCCGGATGGATACTAGCATAAATTTCACCGGAAAATCGAGTCTGCTCTGCGCACTGCTTCAAGTATAAGCCATCCGCGCCGGTTTTTACCTGTGGCCTTGCTGGAGCGGCCCTGTTTCAGGGTCAGAAAAGGTGCCGGAAATCGTCTGTTTTGTGCGGCCAATGCTTGTTTACTTAGCCGCTACGGTTTGCTAACATGACCGTAATTTTTAATCTTTTATCGAGTTTTTGTCCGGAGAAGGCGTTGTGCCCATCCGGAACTAGCTGAGGAAGACTGTTTTTTTCGGTGTTTGCCGAATGCCGCAGGATTTTGCCAGATCATGAGCCAACCGACCCCCATGATGCGCCAGTATATGGAAATCAAGGCGCAATATCCCGATGCCATCCTGTTCTTCAGGCTTGGCGATTTTTATGAGATGTTCATGGAGGATGCCGTCACCGCTTCACGGATTCTCGATATTACCCTGACTTCCCGCAACAAGGGGTCCGCCGAAGAAGTTCCCCTGTGCGGCATTCCCTACCACAGCTGCCAGCCCTATGTGGCCAAACTGGTCGAGGCAGGACGCAAAGTTGCGATCTGTGAGCAGGTCGAAGACCCCAAGGTCGCCAAAGGAATTGTCAGACGGGAGGTTGTGCGTGTCATAACCCCCGGCCTTGTGGTGGACAGCGACACGCTGACGCCCAACGAGAACAACTTTCTCGCGGCGGTCTCCCTGGCCGACAAAAAGGGTTGCGGCGTCGCTGTACTGGATATCACGACGGGCGAGTTCCGGGTGACGCAGGCCGAGGGCTGCGACGCCGCCCGCAGCGAACTGGTTTCCCTGCAGCCGCGCGAGATTCTCGTCGCCGAAGACCAGCGGCAGGCTCTTGAAGCGGTGCTGCGAAGCGTTTCCGGAAACTGGCTGGTCAATGTGGTTCCGGACTGGGTTGTGGATCTGGAACCGTCGCAGCAGCGTCTCCTGGATTTTTTCAACTGTGCCTCCCTTGACCGCTTCGGATGTGCGAGTCTGCCCGAAGCGGTCAGAGCGGCCGGGGCAGTGCTTTACTATGTCGAGCAGACCCAGAAGGGAATGGCCGGCCATATCCGTCCGCTGGTAACTTATCACAGTTGTGATTACATGGTGCTCGACAACAGCACGCGGCGTAATCTCGAACTGACGGCGACCCTGCAGGACGGCGGCCGCCGCGGATCGCTGCTGGGGGTACTGGACCGTACGGTTACCGCGATGGGCGGGCGCAAGATGCGGCAGTGGATTCACCATCCCCTGGTCGATCTGGAGGCCATAAAACATCGCCATGAAGCCGTGCGGGAACTGATGGTGGAGAGCTTGCTGCGCGGCGATCTGCGCGATGATCTGGACGGGGTTTACGATCTCGAACGCCTCAACAGTAAAATCGCCATGGGAAACGCCAACGCCAAGGATTTGGTGGCCTTGCGCAGGTCCCTGGAACGACTGCCCGGGATTCTGCTGGGTCTGAACAGTCTGCAGTCCGGCCTGGCCTGCGTTTTTTGCCAGCGGATCGATCCCTTGCAGGACGTTGCCGATCTAATTGGCCGCGCGCTGGTGGCGGATCCCCCTTTCGTGCTTCGTGAGGGGGGACTGATGCGGGACGGCTATCATCCCGAACTGGATGAATTGCGGGATATCCGTCGCAATGGCAAGGCCTGGATTGCCCGTCTCGAAGCCGAACAGCGCGAACGTACCGGGATTTCCTCCCTGAAAGTGCGGTTCAACAAGGTTTTTGGCTACTATATCGAGGTCACCCGCACACATCTCGGGCGGGTGCCGGAAGATTACCAGCGCAAACAGACCCTGGCCAATGCCGAACGCTTCATCACGCCGCAGCTCAAGGAATACGAGGAGAAGGTGCTGGGTGCCGAGGACCGGCTGTTTGAACTGGAGTTCGAACTGTTTCAGCAGTTGCGCGAACAGATTGCCCTGCAGGGACGGCGTGTGCAGCAGACCGCCGAGGCTCTGGCGGAACTCGATGTCATCCTGTCCCTGGCGGATGTCGCCCACAGCCGCGATTATGTCTGCCCGACCATGGATGACAGCGATCGGCTGGTGATCGAGGGTGGCCGGCATCCGGTCATCGAGGCCATGAATCTCGGTGAACATTTTGTTCCCAATGACGTGGAGATGGACTGCAGGGAAAACCAGATCATGATCATCACCGGACCGAACATGGCCGGTAAATCGACCTTCATGCGGCAGGTTGCCCTGATTACCCTGATGGCACACATGGGCAGCCTGGTGCCGGCGAAATCCGCCCATATCGGGCTGGTGGACCGCATCTTCACGCGGGTGGGTGCCAGCGACAATCTGGCTCAGGGGCAATCGACCTTCATGGTCGAGATGACCGAAGCGGCGCATATTCTCAACCACGCCACGGCGCGCAGCCTGATTGTGCTGGATGAGATCGGCCGGGGCACGTCGACCTTCGATGGCATCAGCATTGCGTGGGCGGTGGCCGAGTATTTGCACGATAACGGCCAGGTGGCCGCCAAAACCCTTTTCGCCACCCATTATCATGAACTTACCGATCTGACGCTTACCTGCAATCGGGCCATAAATCTGAATATCGCCGTGCGGGAGTGGAATGAGCAGATCATCTTTCTGCGTAAAATCGTCAAAGGCCCGGCCAGTCACTCCTACGGCATCCAGGTGGCGCGGCTGGCAGGGTTGCCTGACGCCGTCATAAGCCGGGCCAGGGAAATCCTGGCCAATCTCGAGTCGGGCGAACTGGTCGGCGAAGGCCAGCCGCGTCTGGCCCGACGGTCCGGCCACGGCCCGAACCTCCCGGCGGCTCAGATGTCGCTGTTTGACAACGCGGCCGATCCGCTGCGGGAAAAACTGGCGAATCTCGATATCTCGGTTATCTCTCCCCTTGAGGGGCTGAATTTTTTGCACGAGCTTCAAAAAATGGTATGAACATGAAATCTTTTTTTCATATTGCGGGTTTTTTGCTGCTGCTTGTGTTTCTGTTGCCGTTGCCGGCCATGGCCGACGCCGGAGATCAAGCCTTCGAAAATGCCAAAAACGCCTATCAACAGCTGCAGAGCAGCACCCGGGACAAGCTCTATCGCGAAAACTGGGTGCGGGTTGTCGAAGGATTCGAGGGGCTGGCCCGCTCCTACCCGTCCCACTCCAGAGCCGACGATGCCCTTTATCTCGGGGCAAAGGCCAGCGAGGGACTCTATGCGATTTCCCGGCGCGCGGAGGATGCCCGGCAGGCCGTCGCGCTTTATGACCGCCTCGCCGCCGGCTACCCGCAGAGCAACCTGGCCGACGATGCCTGTTACCTGGCGGGTTTGGTGCTGGAAAAACACCTGTCCAATCGTCCCGAAGCCTACATGCGGTATAAGCGGGCGGCAGACAATCATCCCCGGGGAGATATGACATCCCTGTGTCGTGATGCCGAGAAGCGGTTGCGGCGCTACATGCCGGCAGAGGCTGCCGGGGTTTCCGTCGCTGTCCCGGCTGTCTCGACGCCATCTTCCGGCGCCGTGAAAGTCAGTCAGGTGCGCCACTGGTCGAGTCCTGATTATACCCGGGTGGTTATCGAAACCACGGGGCCGGCCGGCTACGCCGCGAATCTTCTGCAGGGGAATAAAAAAGCCGGACAACCGCCCCGCCTGTATGTCGACGTCAAGGGCGGCACCCTCGGTACGGGTGTACCTGCCACCCAGAAGGTTGGCGATGGACTGTTGCGCGAGATTCGTGTCGGCAGGCCGGCCAGAGATCAGGTGCGCGTCGTTCTTGATCTGGAAACCTACGGGGATTACAAGGTGTTCACTCTGGAAAACCCGCAGCGCATTGTTATCGATGTTTCCGGAAAGCGGACTGCGACCCTGGAGGCTGCCATTCCCGAGTTGCACGCTCCGGTTGCCGGTACAGGCGATGCCATCGGCAAAGTGCTTGCAAAAACCCCCAAGGAGAAAAAACCTGAAGTTGCCGTGCCTGCCGCTTCGGTGAACGGGCGTCTTCGCCGCATCGTTGTGGATGCCGGCCATGGGGGCAAGGATCCCGGAGCCATCGGACCTTCGGGTGTCATGGAGAAGGATGTCACTCTCGCCATGGCCAGGCGGCTCGCCGAACGGCTGGAAAAGGAGCTTGGCTGCCAGGTGGTGCTGACACGCGATAAAGATATCTATCTGCCCCTGGAAGAACGTACGGCCATTGCCAACAGGGTAGGGGCCGATCTGTTCATTTCGATTCATGCCAACGCAAGCACCAATCGCAACGCCACGGGGGTCGAGACCTACTATCTGAACTTTTCCAAAAACGACAAGGCAGCAGCCGTTGCCGCGCGGGAAAACGGGACTTCGCTCAAGCAGGTCAGCGATCTTGAGCTGATTCTGTTCGATCTCATGGCCAACGCCAAGATCAATGAATCGAGCCGTCTGGCTGCGGAGATCCAGAAAGCGATGGTCGATCATCTTGGGCGGCATTATCCTGATGTCAAGAACCACGGCGTGCGGCAGGGTCCGTTTTATGTCCTGCTGGGGGCCAATATGCCGTCGGTGCTGGTGGAAACAGCCTTTATCAGCAATAAAATGGAAGAGAGCCGCCTGAACAGCGATAAGTATCAGGATCATGCGGCCACGGCAATCGTTCGTGCCGTGCGCAATTATGCCCATGATTCGAGGACCGTGGCCACCAAATGAGCCTGATGCCCGAACCGCCCGATGAATTTGCGATCCCCGAAGGAATGCGTGACATCTGCCAGGATGCGTCCCGTCCGTACGCCGCGCGTCGCGCAGATCTTCTGGAGGCGGCCTCCGATTACTGGAAACAGGGCAGGGACAGGGTCAGGGAATATCATCGCCGCGGTGCCAGCGGACACGAGGTGGTTCAACAACTTACAGGTATGGCCGACCGGCTCATGGCGGCCCTTTATGCTTTTGCCGCATCCGATTTGCGCACCGACGGTCATGCGGGGTGCGCGGTTGTGGCTCTGGGCGGCTATGGGCGCGGTCAGCTCAATCCGCGTTCCGATATCGACATCATGTTCTTCCATAATGGCAAAGGCCGGCGATTTACCGAGCAGGTTTCGGAGCGCATGCTTTATCTTTTGTGGGATATGGGTATCGATGTCGGCTACAGCATACGCAATGCACATCATTGCCTTGATATTGCAAAGAGCGATATCACGGCACGCACCGCGCTGCTCGATTCACGCTACCTCTGCGGTGATCGCCGCTGTTTCGAGGAGTATGAGCAGGTGGTGCTGTCCAGGGTTCTTGACTGGAACAGTAAAAGCTACGTTACCCAGAAGCTTGAGGAAAACGCCCGCAGGCTGGGTAAATACAATGCATCCGTTTACCTTCTTGAACCGAATATAAAGGAAGGCGAAGGGGGGCTGCGGGATCTGCATACCGCCCAGTGGCTGGCGCAGATCAAGTTCAAGGCCCGTTCCCTGTATGAACTGGTTCTCAGAGGCATCGTAACCGAGAAGGAATATAACAAATTTGAATGCGCCTACGATTATTTGTGGCGTATTCGTAACGAACTCCACTTTCTGTCCAGCGGCAAGAACGAGCAGCTGCGTTTTGACCAGCAGGAAAAAATCGCCCGCTTCCTTGGATACCGGGACGATAAGCGCGCGCTGGCGGTGGAGCAGTTCATGCAGGATTATTATGCGCATGCCGTGCATGTCGAGGAGATAGCCACACGGCTTACCGAAAAGGTGCTGCGCCACGACCAGGGAACCTTCGCGCCCCGGTCGGGGTCCGCTTCCCGGCGGCCGGTGGCAGACGGATTTTACATTATTCAGGGCGAGCTGTGTCTTTCCCGTGCCGGCCTGTTCGAGGAACGGCCCGAGGAAATGATGCGGGCGTTTCGTCTGGCGCAGGTCCACGGTGTGTCCCTGAGCCCCCAGGTCAAGGCCCGTATCCGCGACAATCTGCATCGCATCAACAATACCGTACGCCGTTCCAGGGACATGGTGAACACCTTCATGGAGATTCTGCGCCATCATCGCGGGGTGCTTCAGGCCTTGCGGGATATGCATTACCTGCGCTTTCTCAATCACTTTATCCCCGAGTTCGGCCGTATCTACTGCAAGGTCCAGCACGACGCCTACCATGTGTTTACCGTGGACACCCATTCCCTGTTTGCAATTGGCGAGGTTATCAAGGTCTGGCAAGGCGAGTACGCCGAAGAAATGCCGCGTCTTACCGATGTCGCGAACGACATCGAGAAGCGGGAACTGCTGCTGCTGGCTATATTGCTTCACGATATCGGCAAAGGGGAAGGGCGTGATCACTGCAACAAGGGCGCGGACATGATGCCGACCGTGGCACGCCGTCTCAGCCTGAATCGGGAAGACAGTCAGCGGCTCGAGTTTCTGGTGCGCCATCATCTGCTCATGGCACATATCGCGCAACGGCGCGATCTGCACGACGATCGCATGATCGTCGATTTTGCCCGCACCATGGGCATGAGTGAAAATCTCAAGATGCTCTATCTGCTGACCTTTGCCGATCTGAAAGCGGTGGGGCCGGATGTCTGGACCGGGTGGAAATCGATGCTGCTGGAGGAATTGTTCGACAAGACCCACCTGGTGTTGGAAAGGGGCAACTTCCTTTTCGAAAAACGCTCCGAAAAAATCCGCAATCGCAAGCGCAAGGTTCAGGCTCTTCTGGAAGGCGAAATCGACGCAAGAATCGTTGCAGACCGCCTGCGCAACGCCAGCACCCGCTATCTTCTGTCGTTTCGCAGTCAGGTCATCGCCGATCACATCCGTTTGATACAGGGCAGTCGCGACAAGCGCCTCGGGTTTTTCGTTGCCGGTGGCCCGGACGGGTCCTATATGGAGTTGACGATTGTCACCCACGATCTGCAGGGATTGTTCACCATGATTACCGGCGTCATGTCGGCTTATGGCATCAATATTCTCGGCGCGCAGATTTTTACCCAGCGGGACGGTACCGCTTTCGACCTGCTCCAGGTCAAGGGACCGTCCGGCTATGACGATGCCGCCAGTGAAAAATGGCGCGCGGTGGAGGAATCCCTGCTCGCCGTCATCGAGGGACGACTGCGGGTGGAAGAGTTGCTGCGCAAACGCCATCGGCCCCTGTCCTGGGGGGAACCGTCACGCCCCCGTGTCCCCAGTCGCATCGATGTCGACAATGAGGTATCGCAGGAGTATACCGTTCTCGACGTCTATACCCATGATGAAGTCGGTGTGCTGTATCGTATCTGCCGGACGCTGCGTGATCTGGGGCTGTATCTTGGTGTCGCCAAGATATCGACCAAGGTTGACCAGGTTGCCGACACCTTTTATGTGAAGGATATTTTCAGCCAGAAAATTCGGGATCCGCAACGTATTGAAGAAGTGCGCGAGTGTTTGCTCGCCTGCCTGGATAAAGCCCCGCATTAATTCGATGCGGCGCCAGTCGGGGTGCGGTTTTATCAGTAAGAGGTTTTTTAAATCGGGCTGACCGCTCACCAGGTTTCAATGAATTCATCAATTGTGTATATTTAAAAAAACAGGTGTTTATGGATCAATACCTCGATCTTTTTCTGAACTTTCTGGTGGTTGAAAAGGGCCTTTCAAACAATACGCTGGATGCCTACGGCCGTGATCTCGCCGGATATCTGGAGTTTCTTTCCCGCAGCGGTGTCGCCTGTCCTGACCACATTGGGCCGTCGCTGGTCGTTGCCTTTCTTGCGGTGCTCAAGGAGCGCGGCCTCTCGCCTCGCAGCCGTGCCAGAAAACTGGTTTCGCTGCGCATGTTTCACCGCTTTTTGCTGACCGAAGGCCTGGCCGCGACCAATCCTGCGGCGTTGGTGGAGGCTCCCAAAAGCCTGAACAAGCTGCCGCAAACCCTGTCCCCTTCTGAAGTCGAGCGTCTGCTCGGCGCGCCTGGCGGCGCTACCTGCTACGACCTGCGGGATCGCGCCATGCTCGAAATTCTCTACGCGACGGGCCTGCGCGTTTCGGAACTGGTCGGACTCACGCTTCAGGATCTGCAGCTCGATGCCGGATATCTCACAACTATGGGCAAGCGCAGCAAGCAAAGGGTCGTGCCGCTGGGCGATACCGCCAGGGATGCCGTGCTCGATTATCTGCAACATGGCCGATATGAGTTCTGCGGGGAAGGGGGGGGTGGTTTTTTGTTCCTGAACCGTTCGGGCAACGGGTTGACACGACAGGGGTTCTGGAAGATGATGAAGCGTCGGGCCCTGGAAGCCGGGATCCTTAAAAACATCACGCCTCATACCCTGAGGCACTCTTTTGCCACCCATTTGCTGGACAATGGAGCCGATCTGCGGGCGGTTCAGGCGATGCTCGGTCATGCCGATATTTCAACCACCCAGATTTACACCCATGTGAGCCGGGAACGGCTCAAGAATATACACCAGCAGCATCACCCCCGAGGCTGACCGGGGGAGGTGATTGCCTTTGTTCATAGAGGATATGATGAAATATGTCGTGTTGTTAGGAGACGGCATGGCCGATGAGCCGATGCCGGAGTTGGGCGGGAAAACCCCTTTGCAGTGTGCTCGTACCCCTTTTATGGACCGACTTGCCCGTGAAGGTCAAATCGGCCTGGCGCAGACCATCCCGGAAGGTTTCCCCCCCGGCAGTGATGTTGCCAACCTGTCCGTGTTCGGATACGATCCCGTGCAATGCTACAGCGGGCGTTCGCCGCTGGAAGCCGCCAGCATGGGGGTTTCGCTGGCCCCGGAAGATGTATCCTTCCGTCTCAATCTCGTCACTCTCGGCAAGGATGGCGACGGCGAGATCATGGAAGATTTTTCGGCCGGGCACATCACCACCGACGAAGCCCGTGAAATCGTATTGACCCTGCAGAAAGAGCTTGGAACGGAGAATTTCCAGTTTTACCCCGGGGTGTCCTACCGTCATCTTCTCGTCTGGCGGGGCGGTGTCGACACCATGAGCTTTACCCCTCCTCACGATATTACCGGGCAACCGGTGGGGGGACAATTGCCCCGTGGCGAGGGTGCAGAGGTGCTTCTGGAACTTATGGAGCGGGCCAGGAGTATTCTCGCCTCGCACCCCGTCAATGAAAAGCGACAGGCGGAGGGCAAGCGCCCCGCCAACGCCATGTGGCTGTGGGGGCAGGGACGGGCTCCCCACATGCCGACTTTGCAGGAGCGTTTCGGATTGAGCGGGGCTGTTATTTCCGCCGTGGACCTGATCAAGGGCATCGGTATTTACGCCGGGCTCGATGTAATCGATGTTCCGGGGGCGACCGGGTACATCGATACCAACTATCGCGGCAAAGCGGAATATGCGCTGGAGGCGTTGAAGACACGGGATTACATATATGTGCATGTCGAAGCGCCCGATGAAGCCTCCCATGGAGGGTTGCTGCAGGAGAAAATCCGCGCCATCGAAGCATTTGATGAGATGGTTGTCGGCACCGTTTTTGAGGGGTTGCGTTCCATGGGGCCTTTTCGTCTTCTGATTACCCCGGACCATCCCACTCCGCTGCGGCTCATGACGCACACCAGTAAACCGGTCCCCTTTATCCTATATGGCAGCGAAGGGGAATTCGCCTCACAACCTGAGGCCGCCTGTTATGATGAAGCAGCGGCCGCTGCGTCGGGACTCTTTATCGAGAAAGGATCCCAATTGATGGAAATGTTGCTCGCCTCACGGAACCAGGGGGCGTGAGGGCCTGACCGGCTGAAAAATGACCTTTTGTGTTAAGCGCATGGCGCCAAATGGCCGGGTGGTTCAATCCACCCGGCCATTTTTCGTCGATGATTCAAAATGTTCAGGCCAATTTTCCAAACGCAAAAGTTGCTTAACGCAGTGTAGCCAAGCTCTGCCTGGCGGGATTTTATCCATCGGCAAGCCAAATGCGCCTTTTCCCCGGCTGTATTTGGCTTTCGGATTTGTCTGTTGTCGCGATATGGTGACATCCTTCGAAAAACGGATTGTTTTGTCATGTGTACGACACGAAATACTCGCACTGTTTTCCTAACCTACTGAATTTAGATGTCTGATACGGAAACAACGATTTGATGGCGACTGTCGCTGGCAGGTGACAGGGGTTTTTGCCCGATACCGGGTCTTGCCATGGTCTCGCAGATTGATTTTTTGCCTGCTCGGTATAATCCGGTCATTTTTTCTGATTCGATCCTCTCAATAGCCGATCCGTCATGTCTCCATTTTCCTTCCTTTTTCTGATCTTCGAATATCCTGAACACCTGCCTGTTTGTCAAAATCCAGGGTAAACCATCGAAATGACGCACCTGGCCGGGATGCTAAAGCGATTATTCGTATAGACCCATGGTTTTTGTATCATTAGATAAAAGACACAAAAAAAGACAGTTTTCATTATGGCCTGGCGCACTAAAGAGTTTTTAAGTAATTGAATTATCGATGAAAACTTGGCATGTGGCTTGCTCAATGGCTTGCTGTGCCAGGGAATAATCGCCAAATCGGGCTCATGAGAAATACGAGGAAATCCTGTGATCCGGTGAACAGGCAGATGATTTCTTGTCCTGGTTTTCATCCGGAGTTTCCGAATGGATCCTGTCCTGGTAGCCCCATAAAACGAGGTAAGGAGGTGCCGATGGTATAGGGAAAATTTTCGCTCAGGGCAAAGTCGGAGAGATCCGGCCACGCAAAGCCACGGGTCCAGCGCATGGATAGCCGGGTTGCCGAAAATCCTTAAAACCGGAAAACACCTCAAGGTCAGTCGGTATGTGTGTGGCGCTATGCTTTGGCATTTGCAAAAGGTCAGCGCCTTTTTTGTATGCATGACAAGGCGGACGACAGAATCCGCATTTCAAACCTTCACGTTGAGATTAAAACCGTAAAGAGGGAATCGATGAGAAAAAACCTGAAAACAACCTATCCAGGAAATGCATGGTTTGCCGCTCTGGCAAGCTTGTTGTTGCTCGTGATGCAGTTCGGGTTTCCGGCGTTGTCAGATGCGGGACCCCGGGTGCCGAAGGCCGTAACCCTGTCCGCTGCCTTGAGCAGTACCGGAAGCCAGGTGAATCTGACCTGGACTTCACCCAATATGATCCCTACGGGGTTTCTGATTGAACGCAGCCAGCAGGCCAGCAGCGGGTATGTGCAGGTCGGCGCGGCCAGCGGAAGTGCCATCTCGGCGACCGACGCGCCCGGTGGGACAACCGGTTCGTATTATTACCGCGTGCGCGGGTATGTCACCCTTGGCTCCAAAACCTACTATTCGGATTACAGCAATGTGGCTGGCGTAACCCTGATCGCCACTGAACCGACGGATGATGCCGCTCCTTCGGTAATCATCTCTTCTCCCGAGACCGATCTGCAGGTCAACAACGAGCAGACGTTGACCGTCATCGCCGCAGCCAGCGACAATGTCAAGGTGACCCGTGTCGATTTTTACAATGGCAGTGCCCTTATCGGCAGCGATACGACCAACACCTTTTCAGCATCGCTTCCGTTGAACAAGGACAACAACGGCACGCACAGCATTTACGCCGTTGCACATGACGCCGCGGGCAACAGCTCCAAATCCGCCAGTGTCAATGTGGTGGTGGATATCGTCGATACCGTGGAGAGCCCCACCACGGAATCGTATCCGGCGCCGGTGCTGGATGCGGTGACGGTGGACGGCAGCAACTTCGTTCTGAAATGGTCCGTTCCGAGCAGTGCCTCCGGCCTTCCCGAAGGCGGCTATGACCTGGTGATCGACGGCGTCGATACCGGCAGCACCCATCGCACCACCGCCACCACCGCCACCATCGGCGGCCTGGAGGCCGGTGTCGCTCATACGTTCATGGTCGAGGCCCGCTGGACCCAGGCCGAGCCGGATCAATTTCCCCGCTCCAATCAGGTTCAGGGCATTATCCCAGTAAACGCCTATCCGGCGCCGGTGCTGGATGCGGTGACGGTGGACGGCAGCAACTTCGTTCTGAAATGGTCCGTTCCGAGCAGTGCCTCCGGCCTTCCCGAAGGCGGCTACGACCTGGTGATCGATGGCGTCGATACCGGCAGCACCCATCGCACCACTGCCACCAGCGCCACCATCAGCGGCCTGGAGGCCGGTGTCGCTCATACCTTCATGGTCGAGGCCCGCTGGACCCAGGCCGAACCGGATGAGTTTCCCCGCTCCAACCAGGTTCAGGGGATGATCGAAGCAAGCTCCGACGCGGGGACAACCGACACGGCGACCCGCCAACCGATGTCCCTGCGCGGCAACCCGTCCTTCGATGCGGCGCAGTTGCCCGAAGAGGCACGCCTCTGGTATCAGCGCCTGTGGGCATCCATTGAAAATTCGAATCAGTATCTGAACGCCACCACCCTGGCCGAAAGCAATGACACCTACAACTACGCCCGTCCCCTCAACACCCATATCACGTCGCTGCTGCATGCCTTCCGTATGACCGGCGATCTGCGCCTGCTGGACGAGATCGACCGTCTGGCCCAGATCATGCGTTCCAAGCTAAAGGACTGGTCTATTCTGGTCCTGAACGGAACGACCTACCAGGCTGACGGCTACCTGAACTGGCTGTACTTTTACGATGCGGGATACGAGGGCACCGATATCCACCAGATGGATGAGATGCTTAGCCACTCGCTGGTCGCGGCCTTTGCCTACGCCTTCCATGCCAACCGGGACCTCGATTCACGTTATGCCGAGCGGGCAACTTTCTGGACCGGTTACCTGAAAAATCACTTCGAGGCCAAATGGCGCAAAAGAAAAGGGATTGCCACCGGTTTTCCGTTCCTGACCAAGCTGCTGACCCATGTCTATGTACAATGGATCCGCTATCACTACTATATGCATAAGCTGACCGGCGAAGACGGTTATTACAACGAAGCCGTCCGCCTGTCACAGGATATCAAAAACCACATGGAGTATGTCGGTACCCCCCTGGGCACCACCGCTCAATGGGATCATGGCATGCCGGAACTTGGCGGCAGCACCCTGGGCCCCCAGCCGACCAACTATGCCCGTTATACCATGCAGGGCATGGCCGATCTGGCATTCGAGAATTTCAGTATCTTCGATAACGACAGTCTGCTGACTTCCGTGGCCAATACGGCGGCTTATTACGTATTGAACAGCAAGGCACCCTCGGCCATCGCCTATTATATCGATGGCAGCGGCGAACAAACGGATGACCTCTATGTCATTTCGCCTTTTACCGCAATGGCCTATTGGGACGCATCCGGTAAAATCGTCAACCTTTCCACGCAGATTTTTCAGAATATCGAAGGTGATGAAACAACGCCACGACGGATTTATGTCCCTGCGGGCCTGTTTCTGAATGCCATGAAAAATAAATAGAAAACATCCGTAGCTGAAACACGACGGCCCTGCATTTTGTGCTGCAGGGCCGTCGTTGTGTTTGGGATACAGAGATCGGATCAGATGCCGTTATCGGCCTTTATCACAGTTCTTCGGCAAACCAAAACCCAGATCCACAGGATCAAGGTCAGGTTCAGGAGAAATCCTAAAATGGAAAAGGCGATAATAGTGCGCAGAGCATCCCAGTAAATGCCGCCGGCGACCAGTATGATGGTCCGGGATGAGAGAATGAGGCATTCGAAAAAAAACAGGTTGCGCTGCTGCCTCAGGATCCTGGCGAACAATACGGCAGGAACATTGCTGAACGAAATGAAAATCCACAAGATCAGCCATCTTACGTAAATGCCCGCGGTAAGCCATTCCTTGCCGAAAATCCAGGGGAAAAAGCGCGGCGCCCAGACGAAAATGATGATGGTTGGCAGGGCCGCCAGCAGCATCAGGCCGCAGGTCGATTTGACGAACAGCGGTTGGATGTCCTGTCCCAGATTGTCGACTTCGCTGGCTTTTTGAAACAGTACCTGGCGCAAAGGCCGTAATATGAAATTAGTTGGCAGGTGCAGGATTTTCATGCCGAAAGCATAGGCGCCTGCGATGGCGATGCCGTAAAAATGCCCCAGAAGCAACACCGGCAACCCCTGGGAAAGAGCATTCATGAGGTTCTGTGGCGCGGAGTACAAAGGGAAATCGCGGTATTCCAGGGAGGTTGCTTTTACGTTGTGCCAGTGAAAAAAATAGCCTGCCTGGTCCAGATCCTTTTTGAACACGTTCCAGAGTTTCAGGCTGGCAATGAACTGGGAGACTACCGAGCCAAGAATCAAACCGACGGCGCCTGCCTGAAGCAGGCCGCTCATCAGCCAGATACTCACTGATGCCAGCGACTGGACGATCTGGGCTCTGGAGGTTTCGGCAAACGCCTTGATGCGCACGCACCAGGCCTGCAGGGTCTGGTGCAGGCCAAAAGCCAGGGCCGAGATGGCGAGCAGGGGCACGAACCACCATGCTTCGACCTTTATCAGGTTCCGGATGATGTCGGGCGCGACAATGCCGGTCAGCAGACAGAGAACAGTGATGGCCGCTACGGAAATACAGGCGGCAAAAAACAGGTTCAGAGCCTCGATTTTTCCCCTGGGAAGCATGATAGCCTGGGTATATTGAAGCGTGACGATGGCCGTAATGACTCCCAGTACCGAGTTGTAAGAGCCGAATACACCGAAATCCGTCGGGGAAAAAAGGCGGCTGATGACAGGCATCAGGGCAAAGCCGATTAACTGAGCGATCGCCGTGCCCGACATGACAATGGAAAGGTTGCGCAGAAAAGAGCCTTTTCTGAAGTGTTTTTTCCAGAACCTTTGGAAGACGCCAGACCCGATTTTCACGCTATCGTTGATCATTCTCCCACCTTTTAAGCGGATTCAGCTTGTCGTTACTGGTTCTTCAATTCTGGCATCGCCATGGCGGTGGCGCTTGCCGCGCCAATGAAAAAACCATCCCGGCGGGAATGTAAATCCTGCGGGGATGGTCCGGGTTTTCCTCGGCCAGAAAATAGGCTTTTTCCGATATGCTCAAGATTTTACGGTCGTCGGACCATCGGCCGAGCATCGTCCAGGGGGAAATTGCATAGCGGGCTGCTGTCTCCCGTTTTTTACCTGAACCATCGATATGAAAGGCGAAGGTTGCTCCAGTGGGGTCGTTCATTACGAAGTGAGCGAGAGTGGCGGCCAGGTCCTCCATGAACCCGGGCTCTGAAAAAACATCGAAATTTTCACTGGCGAGATCTGCCGCAGCCTGCACTGTATAGCGCGCGTATTGAAAAGGCTGCGGATCGTGCGCGAGATGCCCTTTGACGGCCATGGTGTGATTCCACATGGCCGCGGTTCCTTCCCGGACCGGAATTTTTCGTATGTGGCGCCGCACCGTTTCCGCCATGCGGCGTGCCTCGTTTTCATACGCTTCGTTTCCGGTCAACTGCGCCATGTAATAGTGGTAGCGGATCCACTGCATGGTGACGTGGATGAGATGTTTTTCCAGAAAGGGAAAGCCCCGGGGGATTCCCTTGCGTTTACGCCATTTTGCTTCGAAGTGGTTGGCAAGATAATCGGTCCAGAACCGGGCGCGTTCGGCATACCTCGGGTCCAGGTCGCGGTTGACCTGATAGGCATGGGCGATCGCGGCAATCAGGGCATGACTCAGCATTTCGTCCATTTGATGAACGTCCGTGCCTTCGTATCCTTTGTCATGGCGATACTGCCAGTTCAGATAGCCATCGGTCTCATGGATATTGCCGCCTCTGCGCAGGACGGAGCGATCCCTGAGCTGTGCGCGCATCAGTTCGGCCAGTCGGTCGACCTCGGCGAGGATGCGCATGTCGCCGGTGATCCGGAATACCTGCAACATGGAGGTGATGTGGGTATTCAGGGCGCGGCCGTAATGATAGGTGTTGTTGCTCTTGGCCAGCAGGGTGGCGTTGAGGTATTGCCGGGGATTGTAGAGAACCGCCAGAAACCGGTGATACCAGGGTGCGATCTCCTCTGGAAGTTGCTCGGAGGAAAAGCCGGGATCCGCACGCAGCGGCAGACAAAAGGCGGGTCGCCTGTCCTGTGTGGAGAAGGGAATCGACGGCAGCCACCAAAAAGCCATGAGAACTGGCACCAATAGCAGGAACAGAAGTTTGCCTTTTTGGGTCATCGAAATCCTTACCTTGTGGCGGGCAAAGATGCATCCCGGTGAGAACCGTCTCCATGATGACAGATATCATTGCGTGCTGCAGTAAATTGTAGCAGGTCCCTGCCCCGGCGTCAGGCACATAGGGGTAAACCTGTTACAATGGGAAACAGATCAGATGCTGCCAAAAAGCAGCTGTGAGGCTTATGGTCAAGCCGGTGAAGGGGTGGAAAAACACATATATATTACCAGGAGTGAATCGATGAAGATTGCTATTCATGCCGGGGAAGGCGACTTTTCGAAACGCTGGATAGACTACTGCCAGGAAAAAAAACTCGTTTTCGAGATAGTTGATTGTTTTGATTCAGATATTATTGATACGCTTCGCGATTTTGACATACTTCTGTGGCATTGGCGATGGATACAGCCAGAATCCCAACTGGCCGCAAGACAGATCGTTGCTTCAATTGATAAAATGAACATTGTAAATTATCCAAACCTTAATACATGCTGGCATTACGATGATAAACTAGGGCAAAAATATTTATTGGAAAGTATTTCCGCTCCTACTATAAAAACATGGGTTTTTTATGATAAGAAAAAAACCCTTAAATGGATAAATGACACGGAATTTCCAAAAGTATTTAAATTGAGGTGTGGTTCGGCATCTGTAAATGTGAGCCTTGTTAAAAATAAAAAAGAAGCCATAAAATTGTGTACCAAAGCATTTCACAATGGATTTATTCCACGAGGTTCCTATTTCAGTGATACAAAAACCAAAATTAAAACAATCAAAAACCGGCGCATGCTTTTCGAAAAAATTAAAAGAATTCCGCAGTCCCTGCAACATATTGCAGCATCGAATCGGGTGATTCCCAGGCAGATCGGCTATGTCTATTTCCAGGAATTTCTGCCAGGAAACGATTGCGATCTGCGAATGACCATCTTGGGTGGCAAAGCCTTTGGCGTGATGCGAAAAACCAGGGAAAATGACTTTCGGGCCAGCGGTAGCGGTGTTGTTATTCACGACCCCGCCAAAGTGGATTTGCGCTGCGTAAAAATTGCTTTTGAAACAGCAAGAAAGATCGGTGCCCAAAGCCTGGCCTTCGATTTTCTCTGGGACCGGGACGGACAACCGCGCATAGCAGAGATGAGCTATTGTTTTCCGGAGCGTGGGGTGAAAGGGTGTCCGGGTTGGTGGGATGAAAACCTGGGCTGGCATGAAGGCAGTCTCTATCCCCAGGACCTCATTCTGGAAAGCATGGTCGATGAATATCAGCGAAAAATTACGCGTACTTGATGCTGGCTCCGTAAATGCAGCCTTTTTGCCAGAAACAAGAACATGCGCTGCGGTTTTTGAAAAAGTCCAACCGGAAAGATGCGATGCATGGAGACAGAGTCGAGGCGAATTATCGTTTACTTGCCCGCGTTGACGGGAGGAGGGGCTGAAAGGGTCATGCTCAACCTCGCTCACGGTTTTATATCCGCGGGGTGCGATGTTGATCTGGTGGTTTCCAGCCTGTCAGGTCCTTACCTGGCTGAGGTTCCTGAGGGGGTGTTGTTGCATGACCTCGGAACGCGCCGGGTGTCGAGATCCTTTTGGAAATTCTTTCATTTTATCAAAGCCCGGCCGCATGCCGTTGTCTTTACCACGCTGCAGTACGCGAACATTTTCTGTCTGCTGTTAAAAATTTTTTTCCGGATTAAAAATCCGGTCTTTATACGGGAATCCAATGCCGTATCCCGGAAATTGCGGGGACGAAACCTTAGGGAACGTGCTTTTCGGTTTTTGATCCAAACCCTGTATGCATCGGCCGATGGCATTATCGCGGTGTCCCGGGGCGTAAAGAGCGATTTGACGGCCAATTTTCGGATTCCGCCGCAGAACATTGCGGTTATTCCGAAT
>NZ_JBFWJQ010000024.1:0-28986 GCF_050253115.1 Syntrophotalea sp. | reverse complement strand
TTCCTCTGGCAGCGCGCGAACCACTACCACGCCGGCCTGGGGCTGTACAACCACCCGCCGCCCCTCGTCCTGGCCGATCATGGTACGCAGGGCGAGTCCCAGTTCACTCCAGAAATCGGCGCTCGATTCGGTATCGATGCGGCTGCCCGAGACCATGGCGGCGCCGTCCTCCCGCCCTCTTCGCCGCGAATCGCTGCCGCTGCTGCCTTCGTCGCTGCCGGCCGTTTCGCTGACCTGGCCGGAACTGACCCTGGTCTGGGACAGCCCCTTGCGCACCAGGTTGAGATAATCGACATGATAGATTCGGGTCTGCAGCGTATCGGGCATGACCTGAAAACCGGTGCGGTTCGCCTGATACTGAAAACCGTGGACATCGCGCAGCACATCCATCACTTCCGGGATGGTTACGCCTTTCATGTCAAGGGATATACTGCCCGAAACCGATGGATGCACCACCATGTTGTAGGGCGTTCCCTCCACCAGCCCCATGAAAAATTCCCGTGCCGGCGTATCCTTGGCGGCCACATCGAAACGCGGTTCCTCGGCAAAGCCATTTTGGTCCGGAGCACCACCCGGCACCGGCTGAAGAAGCGCTGCGGACCCCTCTTCCGGCAACGCCGGAGGGGATTGACGTTGTTCCGCCAACTGGCGGTCAAACTGCTCCAGAGGAAATTCGCCCCGCGGCATGGGAGCGCAACCGCCGAACAAGCACGCGACGGCGAAGCCGGAAAAAATCCAGGGGATGAAATAGTCTGTCCTGATCGTCATCGTTTATCCCATCTATGCACATTTCAAGGGGCCGGATCCAATGGCTGCCTGACGGAACCGGCGATCAGCTCTAATCGAATATTCTGTCCCGCATGCTGCAGCAGGGCGCGTCCGGGTTCAATGGACACCAGCCGCGCACCGTTGATACTGTCGCCAACCCGCACCACCTGTCCATTGATCACCGCCACCTTGCGTTCGGGAGAAATCAGCAGGGAAGTCAGCTGCCATGTGCGCGGCGGACCTTTGCGGTGTACCACAGCGCTGGAAGACAGCGGCGGGCGGGTCGGATCCGGCAACTCTGCCGCCGCCCGGACCGAAGGGAAAAACCCCGGACAGACCAGACAAAACGCCACGCCCAGCGCCGCTATCCACGACATGCGGCTAAACACCTATCCACCTCTTTTCACGACTCAGGGTATGGACCGTCACCATTATTTCGGTTGCCGGATAGGCCCCCACCGTAATTTCGATACTGTCCCAGAACAACTTTCCGGGCATCCGCTCAAGATCCTTCAGGTAATTCATTGCCTGCAGATAGGATCCGGATACGACGATTCGCACCGGATGGCGGTACAGCGTAATGGGCGAGCTCTGCTGGCCGGCCGGTTTTTTTTCCGATACCGACAGCAGATCCTCCGGCGGCAGGTTTTCCAGGCTGACCAGCGTCAATCCCTGCTGCCGCACCAGAATCTGCCTCAGCATCTCCGCCATGTCACGCGGCGGAACCAGGTCGACGGTCATAGCCTTGAGGCGCCCGTCGAGTTCCGTCAACTCCTGCTGCAACTGCTGCTGTTGGGCTCGCTTCTCCCGGTTCGGATCTTCCTTGGCCCGGGCTTCGATCGCCGCGGCCTGGCGATCCAGTTCGGCGAGGGCAGTCTGGAGGCCGGCGATCTCCTCCTGCAGCTGGCGATTCCGAACCGCCCTGGGGTGAAAAAACAGGCTGTCGGCAGCGAACCCCGCCACAACAAGAACCACGATGGCCAGCAGGATTCGCTCCCGGAGACTGCAGCTATCGAGCCAGGCGGCCCACTGTCGGAGTTTCTCTGCGTACGCCTTCATGGCTTCTCCTGTTTGGCGGACTGCAGCAAAAAGTCGACGGTCCCCGGATCCTGCTCGGACCGCTGCAACCGCAGCCGCTCGAACTCCCGCCCCGCATAATCCTGCTGACGGGTAAGCCGCTGCAGATAAAGAGGCACATCGGCCGGCCGGGTGGCGCTCCCCTCCAGCAGCAATTCCTGGCCGCCATCGTCAAAGCGGATGCGGCGCAACCATACGGTCGGCAGGTCCTCCCGTGCCAACCCTTCCATATGCCGGGAAAAACCCTGGCGATTGCCGGGCTGCTCCACGGTCAACAACTCCAGCAGCGCCAGAAGCGCCTGACGTTCCGCCAGCATGGCCTCTACCTTGCCGGCCAGAACGGGATCGGGTACAGGTTGCGGATATTGGCGCCGGTTCGCATCGATACGTTGCAGAGCTTCAACCTGTCTCTGCCGCAGCCGCGTCACCTCGCCCTGGAACCGCACCGTCCGCCAGCCCGCGAGAACACCCGCCAGAAGCCCGCAGACAAACAGGGCAGCCAGTGTCATGGCCATGACCCGGGCGCTAAATGGGATACGTTTTTCGAGCAGCGAAAGCTGGTAAAGATTGACCTGCTGCCTCATGCGCCCTCCCGATCCCTGCGCAATGCGGCACCGACAGCCAGCAGACAGCGGTCGGCAGCTGCCAGATCGAGGCTGTCGCCGCTAAGCAAGTCTGCAAGAACGAAGGGTTTTACAGGGGTGCCGAGTCGGGACTGCAGTTCCTGCAGAAGTCCCTTGACTGGTTCCACGGTGGGGAGAAGATACAGCGCCGCGACAGGGGTTTGCCGAAAGCTGCTTTCATAGAAATCAAGAGATCGCTGGATGTCCAGTGCCAGCAACCCCAGACGCTCCTGAAAATCGGCGTCTTGGGCGGACAGTGCGTCGGTCCCGAAAGGAATGTCCCGGGCCAGCTGCAGGCGACCGGCGCGACACACGATCACCACGCCGCTGTGGACCCCGAGAAAGAGCAGAGACACGCCCCTTTCATCCTCCGGAAGCAAGGTGGCGAGGTTTCGCAGCGACAATTCGGGAATGTCGATGGCTTCGATTTTCAGGCGTGCCTGGCGCATCATCAGGGCCATTTGCCGCACCACTGCCTGCCTGGCAGCGACCACATATGCGTTTTTAGTGCCCTCACGGCGCGCGTCGAGACCCACCCGGAAAACATCGACAACCGCTTCATCAAGTGGAAATTCGATGAGATCCTTGATCTGCCAGCGAACCGCATCCCGCAGTTCGGCATCCGGAACGGCGGGAGGGGCTACCTGAAACAGGCCGTAGGTGTTGAAAGAAAGCACGCCGACGCCGCGGCTTTTCGCCAGGCCCCTGCGCTTGACCTCCTCCTGAAGAAAGGCATCGCAACGACTATCCTCACCCTCCACGAAAGCACAACAGGCCAGATGCGGGCTGTCAATCGCTCCCGTGACATGCACCAGTCCCACGCCACCGACTTCCCGGGAAATCCCCGTCAAACCGCTCGCCGACGTCGAATTTCCGAAAAAGAATTTCAATGTGCCCCCCTGCAGATCCACCCCCCCTGTCAATATGTCGACCCGGGAGGCCCCAACGGCATGCGATCACATAAAGCCCTGCGATTCCTCATTAAACAGCAGAGTTGATGGAATATTATGCACTTTTAGTCATCTCTTCAAGAAAAATCCGGGCTTTTCGTTATTTAGCCTGCCGGCCAGACATTTCTTGTCACCCTTTTAAAAAACATGGAGCCGCATCGCGGACATCATGAAAGGATTTAAAGGCCTGTTACCTAATTGTTTTTTAAGCAAAAACCCTCTGGCAATGGTTTCTTTCCTTTGTTATGCTGAGACGCCTTTTGCAGCGGGCAGCGGCGAAGCCTGCGGCACGCCTTCTGCATCGGGACATCATTTTAACCAGCAGCCCAATCTTTAAATCCTTTACCACGCCCAGAAAACCAAAATGAATCGAAGACAATTTCTAAAAACAAGCCTGGCCGTCACCGGCAGCATGCTTTTGCCCTGGCCGGCACTGGCCAGCCTTGCCGGCACGCCCCGTCGCAGCCTGTCTCTCTACAACACCCATACCGGTGAACACCTTCGTAAAATCGTCTATTGGGAGAATGGAGCATACCTGCCGGAACAGTTGCAGCAGATCAATCACCTGTTGCGGGACCATCGAACCGGCGAAGTCAAAACCATTGACCCGAGGCTGTTTGACATTCTCAACGGACTGCAGAGCAAAACCGCGGGTGACGCACCGTTTGAAATCATTTCCGGCTATCGTTCTCCCGCCACCAACCACAAACTGCAGTCCCACTCCCGGGGCGTGGCCAAAAACAGCCTGCACATGGTCGGACAGGCTATTGATATCCGCCTGCCCGGATACCCCCTCGGCAAACTCCGCAAGGCCGCTATCTCCATGAAACAGGGCGGCGTCGGCTATTATCCGCAATCCAATTTCATTCATCTCGACACCGGCCGCGTGCGCTGCTGGTAATACCGCTGGTTGCTGGCCGCCGGCGGCTATCCCTCTGACCTCACCACCAGAAACGAGGCGCCCGGCATGGCGCTACGCGCCGTGCCGGGCACACCCAAAAAAAAAGCTTGCCGATGTTATCGACAAGCTGAAGTAAAAAACTGAAAGAGAAGCGACGGCTCACCACGGAAGCTCACCGACGTCCTTTTTTAAGCTCCACCAGAATCTGTTTCGCCACCGCCTTGAGCGTTTCAAAAACCCCCTCTCCCGTAAGGGCACAGGCTTCAAAGTCCGGCACATTATCGGGATTGAGCAAATCCTTGAGCTCTTCCAGGGGGGTCTGATTCGGAAGGTCGCGCTTGTTGTATTGAATAACGAAAGGCAGCTTTTCCAGCTGATAGCCCTGTTCTTCAAGGTTGTCCTTCAGATTTTCCATGCTCTCGATATTGGCATCGAGGCGTTCCTCCTGAGAATCGGCGACAAACACCACGCCGTCAACCCCCTTGAGAATAAGTTTGCGAGACGCATCGTAAAAAACCTGGCCAGGCACCGTGTAAAGATGGAACCGGGTCTTGAATCCACGGATATCTCCAAGCGCAAGCGGCAGAAAATCAAAAAACAGGGTCCGCTCGGTCTCGGTGGCAAGGGAGATCATCTTGCCCCGGGCATCGGGAGAGGTCCGCTGATATATCGTCTGCAGATTGGTGGTCTTGCCACACAGACCGGGTCCATAATAGACGATCTTGCAGTTAATTTCACGTGAAGCGTAATTTATAAAAGCCATCCGCTGTCTTCCTGTTACCGAAAGAGATTGTCGATATCGTCATCGGTAATTTCCGCAAAGGGGTTCTGGGGTCCACCGCCCCCGGCTTCCTCCTCTGATTTGCGATCAAGCTCCGCAAGCGTGTGATCAAACTCGTCGCTAGCTTTCCTGACGCGCAAGCGCACCAGGCCCAGGGAACTGCGCTGGTCGAAAATAACGACAAGAATGACCCGTCCGCCGACGATGGAGATATGGATATTGTCCTTCTCCCCTTCATGGAACAGAATGGAAAATTCCTTCTCTCCGATGAGTTTGGCCAACCCTCCGGTCGCGGCGATATTGCCGGCTGTCAGCGATGCCAGGCTCGTTGTGTCCAGATGTTCCGTCTCACCTGTAGCAGCAATCAGTTGTCCATTGCGATCAACCAGAAAAACCGCCTTGGCATTGGATTCGCGCAACAGTTTTCCCGCGATTTCAATGATCTTCTGATATTCCTCATCGTACATGACTAAGGAGGACTGGAAACCTAGCATGCCTCTGCTCCCCGGCTAAATGTCTGAACCAAGCGTTTTTATAGCATCTCTGCCGACAACGATCAAGAATTTTGAATTTTCCCATGATACGGCAAATCACACCGTCACCCACAAAATGCATCAAGGGCGTTGTTGTTCTCGACCGCAGGTGCATGATCTCCTGCAATAATCTGCCCAACAAAAACGTGTTTGTAATCCTGGTCGAAAAAAAAGCTCCCGGCGGACTCGCCGGGAGCTTTGACGGGAGGGGCCTGACTTACTTGCCGCCGCAATCCGCGGGCATTTCGGACAACTTCCGGTACAGGTCGAAGCGTCTCGCTGTATCCTGATTGGCCTGCGTCATAAGTTTGGCTGCCGCTTCGGGCTGGAGTTTTTTGAGCACCCGATAACGGTTCTCGCTGTAGGCATATTCCTCGAAGGAGATCGTTGGCTCCTTGCTGTCGAGCTGAAGGGGGTTTCTGCCTTTTTCAATCAGCGTCGGATCAAAGCGATACAGAGGCCAGTGCCCTGAAGTCACTACTTTTTTACAGGCATCGACAGCCTCGGCCATCTTGATGCCATGGGCGATGCAGTGGCTGTAAGCGATAATCAGTGACGGACCGTCATAGGCTTCGGCCTCCAGAAAAGCCTTGACGACCTGGGCTGGATTGGCCAGGGAGACCTGGGCGACATAAATATTGCCGTAGGTCATCGATATCATGCCGAGGTCCTTCTTGGGCATACGCTTGCCGCCGGCGGCAAACTGGGCCACGGCCCCCAGGGGGGTAGCCTTGCTGGCCTGCCCACCGGTATTGGAATAAACTTCCGTGTCGAGAACCAGAGCATTGACATTGCGACCGGAAGCCAGGACATGATCGAGACCGCCATAGCCGATATCGTATGCCCAGCCATCACCGCCGATCAACCATACGGATTTCTCGACCAGATAATCGGCGATCGAGTGCAACTGCACGGCTTCTTCCCTGTCGCAACCCTTGAGGATCTCCTTCAATTGAGCAACGCGCTTGCGCTGCTCCTCGATTCCCTCCTGGGTCGACTGGTCAGCCGCCTTGATTTCAGCCATCAGGGCCTTGGCGGCAGCGCAGCTTTCACTGGCACAGTCCATGATCCTGTCCAGCAGCTCCAGGGCGTAGGCCTTGAACTTGTCCACAGCCAGCCGCATGCCGTATCCGAACTCGGCGCAATCTTCAAACAGGGAATTGTTCCAGCTCGGACCGAGACCGTCCTTGCGCACCGTCCAGGGAGTGGTCGGCAGGTTGCCACCGTAGATGGAAGAGCAGCCCGTAGCGTTGGCCGCCAACAGGCGATCACCGAACAACTGTGAAAGAAGCTTCACGAAAGGAGTCTCCCCGCAACCGGCGCAGGCCCCCGAGAATTCAAACATGGGCGGCAGCAGCTGGCTGCCCTTGACCGTGGCCCGGTTGATCAAGGAAGGATCGGTATCGGGCAGATCGAGGAAGAAGTCCCAGTTGACGGCTTCCTGCTCACGCAGCGGCGGCTGGAAAGCCATGTTGATAGCCTTCACGGAAGGATCGTCCTTGCTTCGGGCCGGGCAGTTGTGCACACAGGCACCACAACCGGTACAATCCTCGGGCGCCACCTGCAGGGAGAATCTGAGACCTTCCATGCCCTTGCCCTTGGCCTCGCAGGATTTGAAGGTCTCCGGCGCACCATCCAGCAGCTCGGGAGCATACACTTTCATGCGAATGGTCGCGTGGGGGCAGACAAAAGAGCAGATGCCACACTGCACGCAGAGCTCCGGCTGCCATACGGGGATATTGATGGCGATGTTGCGTTTTTCATATTGGGAAGTCGCCACGGGGAAGGTACCGTCGGCCGGCATGGCGGAAACCGGCAACTCATCGCCCTTGCCTGCGATGATTTCCGCGGTTACAGCCTGAACGAAAGCCGGCGCGTGGGGACCGACGGGGGGCTTCATCGCCAGGCCGCTGTCGGCGCGGGACGGCACCGTAACCTCGGCCAGATTGGCCAGAGCGACATCGACCGCCTGATAGTTCATGTTGACGACTTTTTCCCCGCGCTTGCCATAACTCTTGACGATGGCATCCTTGATCTGCGCAACGGCCGTCTCCAGGGGGATGATGTTGGATATGGCGAAAAAAGCGGTCTGCATGATCACGTTGATGCGAGGTCCGAGACCGATTTCATTGCCCAGACGAACCCCATCGATAACATAGAATTTCAGCTTTTTATCGATGATTGCCTGCTGCACTTCGCTGGGCAGGTGCTGCCAGATTTCATCCTTGCCATAAGGGCTGTTGAGCAGGAAGGTGGCACCGGGTTTGGCCTTGCCGAGCATGTCATATTTCTCCAGGAAGGAGAAATTATGGCAAGCCACGAAATCGGCGCTGTCGATAAGGTACGGCGCCCGGATGGTCTCTTTCCCGAAACGCAGGTGACTGGTGGTGATACTGCCGGCCTTCTTGGAATCGTAGACAAAATAGGCCTGCACCTTGTTGTCGGTGGTTTCGCCGATAATTTTAATGGAGTTCTTGTTGGCGCCGACCGTGCCGTCCGATCCGAGGCCATAGAACACCGCCGAATAAAGACCGCCATGGGACAGCTTGAAATCCGGATCGACAGTCAGGCTGGTGCCGGTGACGTCATCGACAATACCCACAGTGAAATGATTTTTCGGCCGGTCCTGGGACAGATTGTCGAATACCGCCTTGGCCAGGGCGGGGGAAAACTCCTTGGAGCCGAGGCCGTAACGTCCGCCGACGATCACCGGATAATGCGAAAACGCTGCCAGCCCATCGCTCATGGCCTCTCCAACGGCGGTACGCACAGCCTGATAAAGCGGCTCGCCGAGAGAACCGGGTTCCTTGGTACGATCGAGCACGGCGATTTTCCGGACGGTCGCAGGAAGGGCCCGGGCAAATGCCTCCGTAGGGAACGGCAGGAAAAGGCGTACCTTCAAAACGCCGATCTTTTCTCCCCTGGCATTCAGATATTCAACCAGTTCGTGAACGGTATCGGCACCGGAGCCCATCACCACCACCACGCGCTCGGCATCAGGAGCGCCGACATAGTCGACCAGCGAATACTGGCGCCCCACGTGCCTGGCAAACTTGTCCATCTGGGCCTGAAGAATGCCCGGCACCTTGTCATAGTAGGCGTTGACGGTTTCCCGACCCTGGAAATAAACATCCGGGTTCTGGGACGTTCCGCGTATTTTCGGGCGGTCGGGCGACAGGGCGCGATCGCGATGGGCGTGCACCAGCTTATCGTCGATCATGAAGCGCATGTCGTCCATGGTCAGTTCTTCAACCTTCTGCACCTCGTGAGAGGTGCGGAATCCATCGAAGAAGTGCAAAAACGGCACCCGCGCTTCCAGCGTTGCGGCCTGGGCGATCAGGGCAAAATCCATGACCTCCTGCACGTTGTTGGCGGCAAGCAGCGCCCATCCGGTGGAGCGGGTGGACATGACGTCGGAGTGATCTCCGAAAATCGACAGCGCCTGGCAGGCAATGGCGCGAGCCGAAACATGAAAAACCGTCGGCGTCAGCTCCCCGGCAATCTTGAACATATTGGGGATCATCAGCAGGAGTCCCTGGGACGCGGTAAAGGTCGTGGTCAGGGCACCAGCCTGCAAGGCGCCATGCACGGCGCCCGACGCACCACCTTCGGATTGCAGCTCCACCACATCAGGAATGGTGCCCCAGATGTTGGTTTCATGCAGAGCGCTCTTGGCGTCGGAGATCTCTCCCATATTGGACGAGGGCGTAATCGGGTAAATAGCAATAACTTCGTTGGTGGCATGCGCGACATGCGCCGCCGCCGTATTGCCATCGATCGTCACCATTTTTCGTGACATTGTTTCCTCCTTGTGGATCATCTCGATCTTTTAATGCTGTCTCTCTATCTTCTCTGAATATGCTTTTCCGGGCACATCTTGTATTCTTCAATTCCCGCCTGAACCAACGGCACAGCGGGGTACGTTTTACTTGCCAGAACAGAGGTAGAGAACCCTCGTTCGCCCTTTCCCATGCAAAACATTTGCCTGTTCCGCGCGGTCAGAGCTCCCGACGACCTTCCACAGCATGGTTTACGGTCGCCTCATCCACATATTCCAGATCGCTGCCGAGGGGGATGCCATGGGCCAGACGGGTTACGCGGATGCCCAGCGGCCTTATCAGATTTGCCAGATAAAGCGCGGTAGCCTCGCCCTCTACATCGAAATTGGTTGCCAGCAGCACCTCCTTGACGGTGCCTTGCTGCAACCTGTCCAGCAATGCGTCAATCTTTAAATCATCCGGACCAATGCCATCCAGAGGGGAAAGAGAACCATGCAAAACATGGTATCGACCCCGGTAGGAACGACTGCGTTCGATGGCCATAACGTCCTGAGGCTCTTCGACCACGCAGAGCAGATGATCATCTCGGCCCATATCGGTACACAATGGACAGGGATCTTCTTCAGTAAAATGAAAACAACGCGAGCAAAACCGGGTTCTTTCCTTCAACTCCCGAATGGCATCAGCCAGCGCGCAAGCATCGTCCAAAGGCCGCCGCAAAATGTAAAGCGCCAATCTGGCAGCGGTTTTTCTGCCGATACCGGGCAATTTGGAAAGCTCGACGACGAGTCTGTTAAACGATGGGGTAAATTTTACCATGTCGATTAAGGTTATGGCAACGGGTTTTGAAATAACGTTCTATTGTTTTTTCGGGATAAAAAAATTTTTTTACCCGAAACAAACAGCTTCACACCTACATTAATCCGGGAATATTGAATCCTCCCGTCAACTTGTTCATTTCCTGCTGAGCCATGTCCTGGCTTTTCTTCAGCGCTTCGTTAACCGCGGCCAAAACCAGATCCTGAAGCATTTCAACATCCTCCGGATCAACCACGCTCGCTTCGATTCTGAGGCTTACCACCTGGTGCTGTCCATTGACCACCGCGGTAACCATGCCGCCGCCGGCGGATGCTTCGACCTGACGGGTCGCCAGCTCCTGCTGCAGTCGCTCCATTTTCTGCTGCATAAGCTGCGCCTGTTTCATGATATTTCCCAAACCCTTCGCCATATCTACCTCCAAAGCCTGATGGCACGTTAATCGTTTCAGCCCGACCAAGGGAGCAATCGGTTATTTTTGCAATGTTTGTCTCAATGGCGATCGTCTTTATCATGATCGCCGCCGCCCTGCAGCGGCTTGACTTCAACCACTTCAGCACCAAGAATTTTTTGGGCGGCCTGCACCGCGGGATGCCCCAATGCTTCATCCCTGACGCGATTTCGCGCGGTGCTTTCCCGCACCTGCCGCTCCTCCGCCAGGGAAGGGGGCGCCACGGAAGAGTCCTGATTGCGCAGCGGCACAACGCGCAGGGAAATGGACTGCCCGAAAAAATCCTCGGCGATGGCCGTAAAAACGCCTTGCAATTCGGCGTCCTGCATCTGCAACAGATGAAACGAGCCTTCTGCAAATCCCAACTCAACCACAGGCAGCGCCAGCTTCATGACCCGCCCGTGTTCCAGGATCCCGCCAATGCGGGGGCGCTCCTGACGGATTCGCTGAACCAAAGCCTGCCAGTCATGGCAACCGGCCTCTTTGCTCGCCGAATGCCCGCAATCAGGGCTCTGCGCGGCAGCCGGTTTTGCAACAGGGGCTTGCGCGCCATCGGCACGGCCCGCGGCGGGTAACCGCGCAGCGGCCGGGGAAGGCCGCCCGCCATTCGCCGGCACCGCGCGCCCGGCTGCCGGAATGCCGGCCTCCAGTCGCCGCTGCAGATCTTCCATCTGTCGCATCAACGTTGCCACATCGCGGCCTGCAGGCAAGTGGGCCAGACGCACCAGCGCCATTTCGAGCACCAGCCGGGGAAAAGATGAACCGGCAAGCTCCGCCTCGCTACGCATCAGCACCGTAACCGCGCGGTCCAGATCTTCCAGCGCCGTGCCCGCCGCCAGACGCTCCAGTTCCTCCAGCTCATCGGGGGCGCAGTCAAGCAGCGAGGCCGGCTGCGGCACCACTTTCAGAACGACCAGAGAGCGCAGCGCATCAACCAGTTCCCGGCAGAATTGGCGAAAGGAATACCCGAGATCATCAACCCGTTGCACGCCGTGCAGAACCTGCCGGCCGTCGTGATTGAGCATGCCCGTCAGGGTCTCAAGCAGCAGACGCCTGTCAACCATGCCAAGCAATCCCTGCACATCGGCATCTTCGACCGTTTCGCCGCAAAACGCGATAACCTGATCGAAAGTGGACAAGGCATCGCGCATGCTGCCTTCACCACGCCGCGCCACCAATCCCATAGCCCGATCGGAAATCCGTATATTTTCGGCTTCGGCAATCTGCTTCAGGCGGGCTGATATCAAAGGCAGGGGAATCTTGCGAAAATCGAACCGCTGGCAACGCGACAGAATGGTTATGGGGATTTTATGCGGCTCGGTGGTTGCAAATATAAACTTGGCGTGATCGGGGGGCTCTTCCAGCGTTTTCAACAGGGCGTTGAAGGCGTTGATGGAGAGCATATGAACTTCGTCGATGATAAATATCTTGAAGCGGGACCGGGAAGGCAGATAACGGATGTTCTCCCGCAGTTCGCGCACATCGTCAACCCCGGTATTGGATGCGCCGTCTATCTCGAACACGTCGAGCCCCTGACCGGCGGAAATTTCCAGACAGGACTGGCAGACGTTGCAGGGCTGGGCGGACAATCCCCGTTCGCAATTCAGCGCCTTGGCGAAGATGCGCGCAGCCGAGGTTTTACCTACGCCACGCGCCCCCGTAAAAAGGAAAGCGTGATGGACGCGTCCGCTTTTAATGGCGTTTCCCAGGGTTTGGCTGACGTGTTCCTGCCCGACCAGGTCCTCAAAACTCTGGGGCCGATACTTACGAGCCAGTACCAGGTAAGACATGCAGTGCAAAGATCTCCGTATACATGGAAATACAGCCGGCGGGGGCAAAAAAAGGATTGCCGACACAAGTGACAGCCAGGCTTCCCCGCGGCACACGGCTGAGGCCGTTACCGCTGCTCCCTCCCGGGCCTGACGGGGTTGGCGGCCGTCCGTTGCGCGGGACCCGGCTGTCACTTCTATCGGCAAAAACCCGATCGAAGAATAAAACCAATATCGGAGAGCGAGGGATCCTCAAACCATGTCGCCCACATCACGTGGACTCACCCTGCGCTCGTTCCGCTTCGAATCCCCAGGGGATTCTTTTCTGCTTGATTCTAAATGGCGGAGAGGGAGGGATTCGAACCCTCGGTACCTTGCGGTACACACGATTTCCAGTCGTGCACCTTCGGCCTCTCGGTCACCTCTCCGCAGGTTGCGCAGAATACAACAACTTTCCCGGCGATGTAAAGCATTTTTATTACCCTGCGTGACCCTCGGAGCACAAACACGAGAGCCGCCCGCAATGCCCTCATGAACCGGGCCAGCCGCGATAACAGCCGCCTCCGGCCTGTTTGGCAAGATACATGGCCGCATCGGCCTTCTCCAGCAACTCCGAAGGGGAGCTTCCGTCTTTCGGAAACACTGCAATACCGATACTGACGCCAACGGGGCACTCTCCACCCTCTCCGGCAAAGGGTTCGGCCAGCAGGTCGACAAGCGCCCGGGCTACCGTATCCGCCTCACCGGGGCTTGCAAGATCAGACAGCACGACAACGAATTCGTCCCCTCCGAAGCGAGCCACCGTGTCCACGCGGCGCACTCGCGAGGCAAGCCTCCGGGCCGCCTCCAGCAACACACGATCCCCCGCCGCATGACCAAAGCGGTCGTTCACTTGCTTGAAACGGTCCAGGTCGAGAAACAATACGGCAACGTGCCTGTCGTATCGATGCGCCCTGCCGATATCCTGCACCATGCGATCGAAGAGCAGAGCCCGGTTCGGCAGATCCGTCAGGGGGTCGCGCTGCGTCAGATGACCGGAAAACCGCTCCCGCTCCTTGCGATCCGAAATATCCGCCAGCACCCATAAGGTACCAAGGGTTTTACCCCCCTCCCCAACCAGCATCCGACTGGCCACCAGAACCCACAGGGACTCCCCGTCCCGCTTTCGCAGACGCAACTCAAAATGCTCATCGCGCCCCAACCGGGAACTCTTGAAGCGGGACTCCGCCAGACCGCGCTCCTGTCCATCCACAAAATGGAACAGCGTCTTGCCGACCATTTCGTCCGTCGCGATTTCGAACATCTCGGCAGCCCGGTGATTTGCATAAAGAATGTTCGCGGAATCGTCCAGAAGCCAGATCCCCTCGCCTGCGGCATCAACCATAAGCCGAAAGTAATCATTGTGTGACTCACCGCGACAAGGCTCCCGGTGCCCCAGCATCGCCATCCCCACGACGATAAACAGAAACATCGCGACACCAAAAACAGCCAATCCTTCCCAGCCTGCCATTTGCATGTATGCCTGCATCGTTCTGACGCTTTCCAGTAAAACGGCGGGAGCGGCAAAGGCAAGCGAGGACCGCTTTCCGTGCCATCGAACAATCAACAGCGCAAAACAAAAGCATAACAAAAAGAAAGAAGAACGTCAGAACCAAGGCGCAGGAGCGCCAGAAATGAACCGGCCGACTTGAAACGCCCGAAAATACGACCTATTAAAAAAGGGTTCGCAACCAGGAGATTGCGAACCCTTTTCATAATTACTGTCGCGAGGTGGACTCACTCACTGACAGGCAATGGTGTTTTTCCTGAAGGCCCGGGCGGTCTCAGATCTTCCGCACGTTGGCCGACTGGGGACCTTTCTGACCCTGGACAACATCGAAGCTGACCCGGTCGCCCTCGGCCAGGGACTTGAAACCGTCAGACTGGATAGCCGAGAAGTGCACGAACACGTCGGGGCCGTTGTCCTGCTCGATGAAACCGAAACCTTTTGCGTCATTGAACCACTTAACAGTACCTTCTGCCATTTTTCTTCCTCTTTACCCCGCAGGGGGCGTTTTGGTTGTGCAGTATTTGCGCTGTCCTTAAGTAAAAAGCCCCACATCCCAAGAGGTTTGTGCGGCTCATAATCGACTGACGATCAATCTGCTCGACAAGCAAATCTACACAAACTTACTTAAGTTGGCTTTTTTTATCATATTGGTTCAGAAAAAAGCAATCCCAATTTTTCGGTTTTTTATGCAGTCTGAATTATATTTCTCCAACCATACCGGGCCGTTTATCGGCATTTTCGACCCGCTTTTCTCCATCGGTGCGGCTTCAAAACAACAGGGTCATGCCGGCCGCGCCGGGGGCAACCCGATCTCCATAAGCTTCCTGCAGCATGGCAACCGCCTGGTCACCGGTGCAATGGCAGGGAACCAGCATTTCCGGCAGCAGCGGGCGCAAGCCGTCAAGGGTCCGAGTGATGCGGTCACGATCGGCACCCCCAAGATGAAACCCGCCGATAACAGCCCGAATCTTCATACCGTCATGCAGCTGACGAACGTAGTCCAGGGTATTCACCAAGCCCGCGTGGGCACACCCCACCACCACGACAAGCCCGTCATCCTTCCGCATCCAGAGAGCCAGGTCATCCGCGACAGGGTCGGATCTTTTCCCCTCCGGATCAAGAAAGAAAGGCTCCTCGCTCTCCCGACAATCATACTTGCGGGGGATCTGGCCGGTAATGCCGATATCCTCCGCCAGCAGCACGGGATCACAAGCCCAGTGCAGACAGCGAGGCGGCAATCCGTCAATGGCGGTCATGGCCTCCGACGGCATCTGTATCGACCTCGAGCGACCGTCACGAATCGCATATCGCGGCTGCACGACCCCGGGATGGCAATATACCTCGGGATTCCTGGCGAGCCGCAGCACATGCGGGATGCCCCCGGTATGATCGTAATGCCCATGGCTCAGCACCAAAGTATCGGTCGTGCCAAGATCGACGCCGAGGGTCCGGGCATTCTGCGCCAGCACCTTACCCTGACCCGTATCAAAAAGAATACGCTTGCCCCCCGCCTCAATCCAGAAAGACAGGCCATGTTCCTCCAGAAGGCCGGCCTCGGCATGGTTATCGACCAGAATCGTTATTTTTACTTCCGCGAGTGGCATGCGTACCTCCATATCATCCCCGAATCCGGCACCAGGCTGCATCCACGCCAGATTCCACTTTTGTTGATGCAAAACACATCCATCAATCAAGCAAAAATCGATGCATTTTACATCCACGACGACCAGAGGTCAACGCAATGCCTACCGGGTACCCAGAATCACATACAAAGCCGCATGCTCCCGATCCGCCTCCCGGGATATTGCGTCGCCCTCGATGCCAAGAAAATATTCGCTGCGTACTGAAAAATACCTGGCGGCCGCGTTTTTCATGGCTTTGAGATCCGTATGCCTGATGCCCGCAACATAAGAGCCGGGTTCACCCTGTTTTTTTTGAAAGAACTTCGACGCCGGATTGAGCAGCATCAGAATGAGCCGCCCGCCGGGCCGCAGCACGGGAACCGTTTTTTCCAAAGCACGGGCATAATCCGCAACAAACTGCAGGGAAGCCACATAAATCACGGCATCAAAGGTATCCGGCGGAAAGGGCATTTCCTCGGCCCTTGCCAATACCGTTCGAACGGTGTCCGGAGCTCGGCTCAAAGCCTCGCTTGAAACGTCCAGCCCCGTTACCCGAAAACCGTGTCTGACCAGCTCGGCCTCTATTGTAGCGGGGCCGCACCCCACACTCAGCACTTCCCGGCATCCCTGGAGGTGCTGGACAAGATATTCAAGCTCGTATCGAAACACCTCCTGCCAGAAGGCACTTTTGCACGCCTCGAAATATCGAGGTTCCGGACCTTGTCCCCTGGTCATGGCATCCTCCCATCGCGGTTTGCCCGGGAAAACCGAATTGGCGGGATGGACGTCCGCCCTAATCGGCATCGCTCATCCCGCCAGATAGACCGACTCCCGGTACTTTCAATCGTACGCCTCCATGGTGGCGCGCGCTTCCGTCAGAAGCTCTCCGGCAAGACTCCGCATGTCGCTCTGCGCCCAGAAAGACAGGCGCCCATGAGACGTCAGATACTTAAGAGGAATGGGATGGGTCCCCACCACCACCGGCAGGCCATGATGCGTTTCGATGAATTCCTTGAATTGCCGGATGCGGGGGCAGGGCGGATATCCCACCACCAGTCCGGTGGCCAGATGCACGACATTGCAGCCGTTTTTCAGAAATTCAGCGGGCACGTATTCCACATTTCCACCGGGGCAACCGCCACAACTGGCATAACCGACGATCTCAACGGGCTCATCGGCACCGTAGCGGGCAAAACCGCCGCACCGCTCGCGCAGCGCCCGAAAACATTTGCCTCCACCACAATCCCGATAACGGGCACAGATGATGATTCCGACCTTCTTCCCAGCGGCCTGAGTGGACATATGCATACCTCCGAGCAAAAACGTTACACCGGATCCGGGGCGCACCATGGCGCCACAAGACAACGCTCTCAGTATAAAGCCCGCACGACAAAAACGACAAGGCCCCGCGAAGTTTTTTCGCGGGGCCTTGTCGTGAATTAAAAGCCGTCACCAGCGACGGATCAATTTTGGCTCCCCGGGCCGGACTCGAACCAGCGACAGGGTGGTTAACAGCCACCTGCTCTACCTACTGAGCTACCAGGGAATGCAACCTCGACCATTAAAATAAAAAATCAAGCCGAAGTGAGTTGTGTTTATACATGCCTGAATAAATCTTGTCAAGCAGAAAAAACAGCGGAAAAACAGCCCGCCGGAATCCTGCTCCCGAGCTCCGCCACCCGGCCCGCGCCATGGCAAAACCCCTGTTCCGGCGTCCTAACAGGCGAGACACTTTTCGATGATGGCGTAAAGGTGAGCCGAAGCAATGGGCTTGCTGACATGATCGTTCATCCCCGCTTCAAGGCACATGGCGCGATCCTGCTGGGCCGCATGGGCCGTCATACCGACAATCGGCAGGGGCGGCAGGCCGAGGATCCGTTCTCGCCGACGAATCCGGCGGGTGGTTTCAAGCCCGTCGAGACGCGGCATGCGGATATCCATCAACGCCAGATCAAACTGCCGGGACTGAAGCGATTCCAACGCCTGAACGCCATCCGCCACCGCCGTTACCTGCCAACTGCGCTGCTGCAACAGCAGCTCGACCAGCTTGCGGATGGCATCGTCGTCCTCCACCAGCAGGATCGATACGGCGGATCGCCCTCCTTCCATTTTCGGTATTTTTTCGGCCACTTGCGGTTCGATAGAGGTAACGGCGTACTCCGTCGGCAGGGCCACTGGCAGAACCAAAGACCGAATCTCTGCGTCGGCCTGTTGCCCGGCAGGCCATAAAGCACCACCCAGAAAGGCGGTCAGATTGCGGACCACGGCCTGCTTGACCCCAACCTGACGAAGGGCCGCCAAGGGAACCCGCGACAGGTTGCCGCAGGCCCGGAGCAAAGCAACGCGCATCTCCTCGCCACAAACGTCGCCCACGTCGATGCGCAGAAAATGGGCTCCGTCCAGCGTATCCATTGCAAGGCCCACTTTCAGACAAGCCACCCCGCCACGTTTCAGATATATCTCGATGAGGTTCAGAAGGACATGGGACATGCGGCCACTGTCGCCGACCAGAAGTTCCGGAACGCGCGCGTCGACCATGAAAAGAACCCGCACACCTTCTGTAACATTCAGTTCAGCCGTCAGATTTTGCACCCAGGAACGCACCTCGAAAGGGTCCTGCTGCAACTGTGCGCGCCCTGTTTCCAGACGGGCCAGATCGTGCAAATCCTCCACAAGGCGCAACATGGTCCGGGCCGAAGCATTGGCCAATTCCAGGGCATTGCGCTGCTCGGCGGCCAACTCGCCGGTCAGCACGAGCTCCAGCATGCCCAGGGTTCCGGCCAGTGGGGTACGCAGTTCGTGACCAAGAAGGGAAAGCCATTCGTCGACGGAAAAACAGGAAACGCTGTCTTTCTGTCCACAACCCAGGTCCCCGTTTTCTCCACTGTCATCAAACTTCAGACTGTATTCGTAAAAGTTCATGTCGACTCTGTTGACAAGATTTGTACAAAATGGCCGGGACTGTAAATCTTCCCGTGAAACGCAAATGATATTGCGCCCGAACATGACGCTCACATTATACCAGATCGGGCACCCATGGGAAACTCTTCCACTGCGCCTGTCGTAATGCGGCTTCCGGCAGGCCCATCGGCGATTGATTTGCCCGACTCGACCGGCCGTTGCTCAACCCGCTGGCGTTGTTATAATAACCGGGCCAGGGATGTCGTGTCGCCGCGGCTCACCATATGGCTTGCAGCCAGGCATGATGACATGGAGGAATCGATGCCTTTTCTGGCCAACGTCAGTCCGGCATGGGTCGAAGCGCTGTACCGCAAATGGCAACGCACGCCAGGGCAACTGAGCGCCGATTGGCAGGCCTTTTTCGAGGGCTTCGATACCGGTCGGCAATCGGCGGGCCTGCCCTCTGCGGCTGGCCCGGCATCGGATTTCGTCCTCAAGCAATCCGCTGTCGACACCCTTGTCAACCGCTATCGCGAACTTGGTCACCTGCTGGCCTGTACCGATCCTTTGTCGCCCTGCAAAACCGCACATCCACTGCTTGACATCAAAGTCTTCGGTCTCGACGACGATGATCTGGACCGTATCTTTCATGTCGCCGGCTTCGATACCGAAACCACGTCCCTGCGCGACCTCCTTGCCAGGCTGCGCCAGACCTATTGCCAGGCCACCGGCGTGGAATACATGCACATCATTGAACCGGCGGAACGTTTCTGGCTGCAGCAGCGACTGGAAAGCCAAAACGACCGGCCGGCACTATCGGACGAGGAGCGCTACACCATCCTGCGCAAACTGCAGCAAGCCGCCCTTTTTGAGCGCTTTCTGCACCGCAAGTTTGTCGGCCAGAAACGCTTTTCCCTTGAGGGCGGCGAGGTGCTCGTTCCGGTATTGGAACGGGCCGTGCGTCGCGCCGCGACACTGGGGATGCGGGACATGGTGCTTGGCATGCCGCACCGGGGCCGGCTCAACGTGTTGGCCAACATTTTTGGCAAGCCGCTGGAAAACATTTTCGCGGAGTTCGCCGACAATGCCGAATTCCATTTCGTCGGCGAGGGTGATGTCAAGTACCACAAAGGATTCTCAACGGATCTGACTCTCCCCGACGATCGCCTCGTACATATGACCATGGCCTCCAACCCTAGCCATCTCGAAGCGGTCAATCCGGTGGTGGAAGGCAAGGCCCGCGCTCGCCAGGATGCCTTCGGCGCCAACGGCGCCAAACGGGTGCTGCCGATCCTGATTCATGGCGACGCCGCATTTGCCGGCCAGGGTGTGGTGGCCGAAACCCTCAATCTGGCCGGGCTCGAAGGCTTCGGCACCGGCGGCACCCTGCATATCGTGCTCAACAACCAGATCGGTTTTACCACGATACCTGCCGACGCGCGCTCCAGCCGCTATGCCACCGATGTCGCCAAAATGCTCATGATCCCGATTTTCCATGTGCACGGCGAAAACCCGGAAGCCGCCATCCGGGCCGTGGAACTGGCTGTTGAATACCGTCAGAATTTCGGTCGGGATGTGCTGCTGGAAATCATCTGCTATCGACGCCATGGACACAACGAAGGAGACGAGCCCTATTTCACCCAGCCGCTCATGTATCAGGCCATCAAGAAGCGCCCGCCGGCACACCATATTTACCGGGACCGGCTTATCGAACAAGGGCTGGATCCATCCCGCATGAAACAGCAGGCAACGGAACTGGAGGAGGAACTGGAGGCAGCGCTGCAGCGCCAACGGCACCCCGTTGACCGCGGCTTTCACGGCAGGTGGCAGCATATCGAGCCCAACTATGCACCGATCAGCCCGGACACCGGAGCAGAGCCGGATCGACTGCGCTCCCTGGCGGACCGGCTGGCACAATGGCCCGCCGGATTCACCCCCGACTCACGCATCCGCGCTCTGCTCGAAAAACGCAGGGACGCAGTCCTGCAGCCTGATGGCGAACTGGACTGGGCCACGGCTGAAACCCTCGCCTTTGCCAGCCTGGTCGAAGAAGGCCACAGTGTGCGCCTGTCGGGCCAGGACTGCCGCCGCGGCACATTCAGCCAGCGCCACCTGATACAGTTCGATATCCACACCGGACAGAGCCATATGCCGATGGCAACTCTGAACGGCGCGGCAAGTTTCCGCGCCTTTGACAGCAGTCTGTCCGAAGCCTCCGTGCTCGGTTTCGAATACGGATATTCTCTGGAACGCCCTGACGGTCTGGTCCTGTGGGAAGCCCAATTCGGGGATTTCGCCAACGGCGCGCAGGTCATCATCGACCAGTTCATCAGCAGCGGCCAGCGCAAATGGGACCGGGTCAGCGGCCTGGTCATGCTGCTGCCCCACGGCTATGAAGGCCAGGGTCCCGAGCACTCCAGTGCCCGCATTGAACGTTTTTTGCAGAGCTGTGCCGAGAACAACCTGCTGGTGGCGCAACCAACCACGCCAGGCCAGTATTTTCACCTGCTGCGGCGGCAGCTCAAACTCCCCTTCCGCCGGCCACTGATCGTTTTCACGCCCAAGAGCCTGCTGCGGCACCCCTGCTGCCGCAGCCCGCTGAAGGATCTGGCAGACAACCAGTTCCATGAAATCCTTCCCGACACGCAAAACATCGGCAAACCCGCAAGGGTGCTTTTGTGCAGCGGCAAAATTTATCACGAATTGCAGGCAGAACGTCTACGGCAGCGGCGCTTTGATGTCGCCATCATCCGCATCGAGCAACTCTATCCCTTGCGCGAGGACCTGCTCGCCGGCATATTGCAGCCCTTACGCGAAACGCGGCACCTGCTCTGGGTGCAGGAAGAGGCGCGCAATATGGGTGCCTGGTCCTTCATCGCACCCCGACTGGCAACCATCGCCGGTCGATGGCCGGACTATTGCGGCCGCCCCGATGCCGCGGCGCCGGACGGCGGCTCCCACCGGCAATTCCTGACCGAACAGCGGCGCATCATCGCAGCCGCGCTGCCATCCGACGCGACTGCCGGATCGGCAGACTGAATTCTTGAGTGAGGACGCCCCCATGGAAATCCGCATCCCCGAAGTCGGCGAATCGATCATCGAGGCCAGACTGGCCAAGTGGCATTGCCGGGACGGCGCTACAATCGCCAAGGACGACCTGCTGTGCGAACTGGAAACGGATAAAATCACGCTGGATATATGCGCTGAACAGGACGGTGTGATCCGCATCCTTGCCGGGGAAGGAGAAACTCTTCCCATCGGAACGGTGATCGCCACCCTGAAGGAAACCGACGCCGCCAACCATCCGGAGGAGCTGGTACCCCCTCATCCCGGTGCCCCCTTTGCCGAGGGGGAAGAGCTCGCCCCGTTGACGGCCAGGGAACGCCTGAGCCGTCACGAGCCCCTCTCGCCTTTGCGTTTGACCATTGCCAGGCGGCTGCTGCAGGCACGCCAGAACAGTGCCATCGTCACAACCTTCAACGAAGCCGATATGTCGCGGGTCATGGAACTGCGCAGTCACCGGGGAGAACGCTTTGCCCGGCGGCATGGTGTCAAACTCGGCCTGATGGCGTTCTTTGTCAAGGCCTGTATAGATGCCCTGCGGGAATACCCGGTCATCAACGCCCGCATGGAGGAACAGGCCATCGTTTACCAGGAGTTTTACGATATCGGCATCGCCGTGGCCACCGAACAGGGCCTGGTGGTGCCGGTACTGCGGGACGCCGACGCCATGACCTTTGCCGATACTGAAAGGCGGATTGCCGAACTGGCGGACAAAGCTCGAGAGCACCGTCTGGAACTGGCCGATCTGCAGGGCGGCACCTTTTCCATCAGCAACGGCGGGGTGTATGGTTCGCTGCTCGGCACCCCCCTTCCGAACCCTCCCCAAAGCGCCATCCTCGGCATGCATAGCATTCAGCAACGGGCGGTGGTGCGCAACGGCCAGATCGTCGCCCGGCCGATGATGTATCTGGCCCTTAGCTACGACCACCGTTTGATCGACGGACGGGAAGCTGTGAGTTTTTTGAAACGGGTGGTGGAATCGATCGAGGAACCGGAAGATTTATTACTCGAGTAGGGGCGGCGGGTGCCGCCCCTACGGAAGGTTTGATGCGATGGCCACCGAGTGCATTTTATGCTCTCCCTCGGCACTCAGCACTAAAAAAACTTACCCGACCTTGGCTTCGGACTTGCTCACCGCCTCGGCCTTGACGCGGTCGAGCAGTTCCGCCAGCACCGGCTTGACATCTTCGCGCAGGGCGCCGGCCACAATGATGAACAGCAAATCGTCGCCGGGTTCCAGGCGACCCTCGCAGGCCTCGATCAGAACCCGGAAAATGCCTGGCTTGCCTTCATATTCCTGCCGCAGTGCTTCAACGCGCTCCTTATCGACCTTCACTTCCACGGCCGTCACGGTTTTGCCGTCGCCCCGCGACCAGCCGCGCACCACGCCGTTGTGCACCAGCAACATGCCGACATTTTCCCTGAACCCCGGCTCCTGTTTCAATTGCGCGATGGTTTTGGTGATATCCATGGTATCCCTCCCGATTAAAAAATCATACAGCGATTCACATCTCTCGCGAATTTCCGCTCCGCCACAACTGCCAACTGCCAGCTTAAATGCCCGGCGGATAAATGTACAGACCTAATCCCCGCCCTTTGCCATCAGCTGCCGCTTCTGCAATGCCTGGCATTTCCTGCAATCGGCGTCTTCAAGGCATTCGAGGAAACGCTGCGATTGCATGGCGGCCATACACCCGCTGCCGGCAGCGCTGATGGCCTGCCGGAAAAAGGGATCCTGCACATCGCCCGCGGCAAACACACCGGGGAGATTGGTCTCGGTACCGTTGCGGGTCAGGATATACCCCCAGTCATCGAGATCGAGCTGCCCTTTGACCAGCGCTGTGTTGGGCACATGGCCGATGGCGATAAAGATGCCGTCGCAGGGAAAGTCTTCTTCCTTGCCGGTGGGCAGATGCTGCAGACGCGCGCCATGCACGCCTTTGTCCCGATCGCCGAGAATGCCGTTTACCACCGTATCCCAGACAAACTGAATCCTGGCGTTTTCCAGGGCACGCTGTTGCATGGGCGGGCTGGCACGCAGGGCATTGCGCCTGTGCACCACTGTCACCTTTTTTGCGAAACGCGCCAGAAACAGCGCATCCTCCATGGCGGTATCGCCGCCGCCGACCACTACCACTTCCTTGCCCCGATAGAAAAATCCGTCACAGGTAGCACACACCGAAACGCCGCGGCCATAGAGCTCCTTTTCGTTGGGCAAACCGAGCAGGCGCGGCGACGCGCCGGTACAGATGATCAGGGAACGGCAACGGTAGTGCTCCTCCCCCAGCCACAGGCTGTAGGGATGGCTGGAGAGCTCGACGCGAGTCACTTCGCCGTTGACGAACACCGTACCAAACTTCTCGGCCTGCCGGCGCATGGCCTCCATCAGTTCCGGACCGTCGACGCCGTCGGGAAAGCCGGGGAAATTTTCCACCAGCGTGGTGCCGGTCAACTGGCCGCCCGGCTCCATGCCGCAAATCAGCAGCGGGCAACAGTTGCTGCGGGCCGTATAGATCGCCGCCGTGTAACCGGCGGGCCCGGAACCGATGATGATCTGATCATGAATCTTGTCACGCACGGGCATCGCTTCTCTCCTTTCCAGCGGCAAAACCATCAAGACGTACTGGCGCCCTGGACGTCTGGCCCGATAACAGGACAGCATCTCAAGCCGCCAATTGCGATTATGGACTTTTACTCCGTCGACACCGGAGGCACGGCGACCGCCCCGGCCGGCGCGATCCGAACGAACCGCTGGCTGCAATGTTCCGCGAGTTCCGCCACCCATTCGGCCTCTTCGACCTGATGGGAATACAACAGTTCGCGATGGTAGGCACCAAGCATGCGACGCAACGCTTCCACGTCATCCGCCGCCAGATCGTAAAGATCAACCTGCGCCCCACGGGCCAACCGCCACTTGAGAGACTCCCGCGTCATGCCCATGGCCTCGTCGAGGTGACAGTAAACAGCCCCGCCGGTCATGCCGGAACACATCCATGGACCGGGGTCGCCGAGGACCACCGCACGCCCGGCCGTCATGTATTCAAAGGCAAAGCCCTTGATGTTGGCCTGCCCGGCCAGATTGCCGCCGCTGTCGTCAAGAGGGGCGCGCAGCCGGCCGCCGATGACCACCTCCGCGCCGGACAGGCGCACGCAGGCACGGCTGTCGGCATCCCCCTGGATCAGGAACAGCCCCCCCTGAGCGCCATAGGCCAAGCCCTTGCCAACCGCGCCGCCGACCCTCTGGCCATGCCGGTTTTCGCCCTTGAGGATGACGATCTTGCCGCCGCAGGCGCCCTTGCCAACGCCGTCCTGGGCGCTGCCTTCAATGCGCAGGTTGATGCGCGGGATGTTGAAGGCGGCCAGGCCGTTACCGGGGATGGCATTGCGCCGGAAGTGCAGCAGCACCTGCTTTTCCGCGGCGGCGCCCTTTTCCGACCGATCGCGGTTCATGGCACCAGCCAGATAGGTACCGATGGCACGGTCACTGCTCGAAGCGCCGTGGTCCTCGTATCGGATCCGGCTCTCGGGACCATCAAATGCCTCCGTGACCAGGCTTGAAATCAGCGAAGTCAAATAGTTCAGCGGTTTGCGAATAATGCGCACATCGGCCGAGGAGCGTGGCATGCTGCCCAACGGCACAGGCGCGAGCAGATCGGTCAGATCGAGACGCTCGTGACCGCGCTGCTGCTGCAGCAGTTCGGCCTTGCCGACCATGTCCTGGGTGCGGTGAAAGCCGAGGCGCGCCGTCAGGTTGCGGATCTCCTCGCCAAGAGCGCGAAAAAAGGTGGTTTCGTATATGATGCCGTTTTCCAGAACCCGGGGCACGAAACGCTTGAGACCTTTGGCCTCCGCCTCTTCGATGCTTTCGATCTGAGTAGCGATGCCGACGTGGCAGGTTCCAAGATGGCAACTGCGGCATGCGGTGCAGCCTATCACCACCATGGGCAACGTGCCGAAGCCAACCCGGTTGGCTCCCAGCAGGATCATTTTTACAACATCGCGGCCGCTGTGCATGCCGCCGTCCGCCCAGATCTCTACCTTGTGGCGCAGCCCCGATTCGGCGAGGGCGCGGTGGGCCTCGCGCACCCCGATTTCGGCAGGCATGCCGACAAACTTGATGGCATGCTGGCGCGCCGCTCCGGTACCACCATCATAGCCACTGATGGTGATGATATCGGCACCGGCCTTGGCGATGCCCATGGCAATGGTGCCGATGCCGGCGACCGCCGGCACCTTGACCGAAATGCGGGCGCGAGGATTGGCGGTGCGCAGTTCCTCGATGATCTGGGCCAGATCCTCAATAGAATAGATATCGTGGTTGTTGGACGGCGAGATAAGTGTCACGCCGGGAGCGGCATTGCGCGCCGCGGCAATCTTGTCCGTCACCTTGAACCCGGGAAGGTGGCCGCCCTCGCCGGGTTTGGCGCCCTGGCCGACCTTTATTTCAAGAATATCGGCGGAATTGAGCAGGTTCATATGCACACCAAAGCGTCCCGAAGCCAGCTGCTGCCCGCGGTTGTGCCGATATTTTCCGAGCATGTCGGGGATCTCGCCCCCCTCGCCGTTCATACAGACGATATTGAGACGTTTGGCCGCTTCGGCATAAATGCGAAAGGCCGTCTCGCCCTGGGAACCGAAGCTCATCGCCGAAAAGATGATGGGCAGATCGTGCCCGTCAATCGATGCATCGACTTCCCTGGGATCGACGCTCAGGTCCCCCGTAATATCGAAATCGAGAAGATGACGGATGGCCAGGGGGTGCTCTTCCTTGAATTTACGGATCAGTCGCGACAGTTCATCGTAGTTCTCTTCCATTTTGGCCACCGCGGCCACGGTCTTCCAGATCCGGGGGTAGAGGCGGAACAGTTCCACCACCGGCTGCTGTTGACGGCTACGGGCCACAGCGCTGCGCTGCTGCCCGTCGCCACCCATCGCCGCGAGGGTAAGCCCGCCCCGATCGCTGCCGCAGAAACTGGCCACACCAAGGATATCGGCGATCTCCGGCGCCAGCCCGATGGCCGCAAAATGCCGTCCGTAGCCGCCGATTTCATGGATGCCCATGGTCGACATAACCTTTTCCAGACCCTTGCCCAGCACGTCGAGCAGATGCCCCATGCCGTCCTGCTGTTGGTCGGCCAACTCCCACATGAGGTAAGGGCAGAGGGCGTCCGCCCCGGCGCCGAGCGCACAGATGAGGTCGTGCAGATTGCGCAGGGCTCCCGACCGCAATACCAGCGAACAGCTGCGGCGCAGGCATTCCCCATGTTCGTCGAGCCGTGCTATAAGGTGGTCCTGCAACCATGCCAGAACCAGCAACGGATCGAGAAAACCGGAACCGGGACTGAAACACTGGCTGTCGTCGAGCAATAACAGAACCGCGCCGCCCGCAACGGCCGAGGCCGCTTCTTCCGCGAGCCTTGCCAGCGCATCGGGAACCGTTTCCCGGCGTTGCAGAGCACAGGAAAGGCGGCGGAAACGATGCTTGCCTCCACTGAAATGACCGAGCAGTCGCTCCAGGGTAGTGCTTCCGTGGGCAACCGCGACCTCGTCATCGACGTTGGCGGGCCCAAGGCGCCGTCCGCCGGGGAGCAGCGGCATCATCAGTTCGACGGCCTTGCGCCTGCGCCCATGCAGGGTCGGACAGCCTCCGATAAACACCCGGGTGGAAAAATGTTCCGCCTCCCGTTCCCGGTCGATAGCGGGGTTGGTGACCACCGCGACCTGTTCCTTGAGATAATCGGCCAGATTCTGCCGGGAGGTCGCCAGGGCCGCCAGCGGGCCGTCATAACCGAGAGAGGCGATGGGATCCCGGCCGGTAGCGGCCATCTCCCCGAGATTGCGCAGATCGCTCGATTTCCAGGCGTAGGCCGACAACAGGTTGTCGCGCAACAGTTTACGACTGCGCGTAAACACCGCAGCCACGGCGACGTTGCGATCCGGCAGCGCGCGCCCCGGCGTCACCATACGCGCCTGAGAAGACAGGGGGGTGCGCTTTTTATAGGTACTCAAAACCCGCTGGCGCAGCCGCTGATGATTGAATACTTCAACCGCCTGGAGCAGGGGGATGGCCAGGCCGACCTTTTCTCCCGGCGCGAGGGGTTTGGGATCGGACAGAATCTCTTCCTGGGGAACCACGCCGACTTCCGAGGAAGCAAAGTATTCCCGCTCGGTCTCGCCGAACCAGAGGGGCCGCAACCCCATGGCGTCAACACTGCAGACCACCTGATCACCGGATCGGGCAATGACCGCCGCCGGACCCTGAGCACTGGCGGGGAAAAACCTCCGGAAAAACCCGTAAAGCGCCCGCTGATCCTGCGGCAGTCGCTGCATTTCACTGAAAATAGGCGGGAGCACCATTTCCATGGCTTCGAACAGGGTCAGGCCCTGACCCTGCATTAACCCTTCCAGAAGCCGGTTGAGGTCCTGAGAGTCGCTGCCCCCGGCAGGCAGGGCGATGCCGAGCAAACGGGCCTCTTCCCGCAACCGTTCGATGGTATTGATCTCGCCATTGTGTCCGAGCAGGCTAAACGGCTGGGCCCGCAAAACGGTGGGAAGGGTGTTGGTGGAAAACCGGCTATGGCCGATGGTCACGGCTGACAGAAAATCGCGCCGCTTGAGATCGGGATAGTAACGCGCCAGCAATTCCGGAGCGCCGAGCATTTTGTAAACCGCGGTGCGCTGAGACAGAGAGGCTACCTGCACCGGCAACGCGTCCTCAAGCTCCACATGCAACCGGTACAGCAGGGGCGGCCCGTCCGTCGCATCGGGAACCGTCAATGCCAACTGCCAGAGCACCGGCTCGCTGGCCCGGGCGCTGGCCGACAGGATCTCGCTGCGCACCGGCAACGGGCGGTGCAACAACATCCGGCAACCGCGTGCGGTAAACATGTCGATGATCCGCTTCTGCAGATCCTCCCGATCAACTTTTGAAAGAGCGGCGGGGAGCAGCAGATGCCCGACGGCGAAACCGGGCGCATCGGCCAATTCCGGGACATAATCGGCGCCGGCCAGAACTTCACGCCACAGAAGCCGGGGGATATCGGTGAGGACACCGCAACCGTCCCCTTCCCCGCCGACGCCACCGGCGCGATGCCCCATTTTGATCAGCGCATCGATGGTCCGCTGCAGATTGCCGTGGGTCGGGTGCCCGTGCTTTTTGAAAAACCCGATAATGGCGCAGGCATCCCGTTCGTCGTTGCTGTCCAGAAGGCCCGGAAGACCGGCTACTTTCATAGGATAGGCTCCTCAACAAATGGGTCCGGATAATTCATGAGTCTTTTTTCCCGCACACGATCTTCTAACAAGCATACCCGATCAATAAAGCCCTACAACACTTCAGGCAAGGTGTTTACTTTGTTTACTTAGCGGACCTGTGCAAACAAAAGCGCCTCTCTTGTTCAAGA
>NZ_JBFWJQ010000023.1:0-29296 GCF_050253115.1 Syntrophotalea sp. | reverse complement strand
CTAGCTGTATTTATATCCGACACAAGGAAATGTCAACATCAATAAACGGCCCCCATGGGACAAGAAAGCCCCCTTGCAGACCCTGAAAAGTGGGCTTGCAATGAATAGGGAAATCTGCCATTTTTCTTTTTTTGCCTGTCAGCGTGTGTTAAAATGCACTCTATTTTTCCAAATTCTCACGCTGACATCAGCTTGCGAAAGACAAGACCATGGAGATTCGCGGAACAACCATCATCTGTGTGCGGCACAATGGTCAGGTCACCATGGCCGGGGACGGTCAGGTCACCCTGGGCAGCACGGTCATGAAACACGGCGCCCGCAAGATTCGGCGTATGTACGAAGGCCGCATCCTGGCCGGGTTTGCCGGCTCAACCGCCGATGCCTTCACACTGTTCGAAAAATTCGAGGCCAAGGTACAGGAATTTCACGGCAATCTGCCCAAAGCCGCCGTCGCACTGGCCAAGGACTGGCGGACCGACCAGATCCTGCGTAAACTCGAAGCGCTGTTGATTGTCGCCGATGCCAGCAACACCCTTGTGCTTTCCGGGGCCGGCGATGTCATCGAGCCTGATGACGGCATTGCCGCTATCGGCTCGGGCGGCTGTTATGCCCTGGCTGCGGCGCGGGCCATGACACGGCATGCAGACCTGGCGGCGGACCGGATCGCCACCGAGGCTTTGCGTATCGCCGGGGAAATCTGCATTTATACCAACGACCACATTTCGTCGGAGAGTCTGCCGTGACCAATTTCACTCCGCGCGAAATCGTCTCCGAACTGGACCGCTACATCATCGGCCAGAAACAGGCCAAGCGCGCCGTCGCTGTAGCGCTGCGCAACCGCTGGCGCCGTCAGCAGGTGCCGGAAGAACTGCGGGACGAAATCGCACCGAAAAACATCATCATGATCGGCCCCACCGGGGTCGGCAAGACCGAAATCGCCCGGCGCCTCGCGCGCCTCGCCCAGGCGCCTTTCATCAAGGTCGAGGCCAGCAAATTCACCGAGGTCGGCTACGTCGGTCGCGATGTTGAAAGCATGGTACGGGACCTGCTGGATCTCGCCATCATCATGGTCCGCGAGGAGGAGGCCCTCAAGGTACGGGTCAAAGCCGAAGATCTGGCCGAGGAACGTCTGCTCGACCTGCTGCTGCCCGGCACTGCGTCCATGGAACCCGAACTGGCCTCCGGTGAGGCCGGAGAAGGTGGCACCCGCGACAAACTGCGCAAACTGCTGCGCAGGGGCACCCTCGATGAACGCATCGTGGAACTCGAAGTGCAGTCGGCCCAGATGCCGATGATGGAAATTTTCACGCCGCAGGGGACCGAGGAGATGGGGATCAACATCAAGGAGATGTTTGGCAACCTTTTCCCCAAAAAAACCAAGCGGCGCAAAATCAAGGTGAGCGAGGCCCGGGAACTGCTCATCGAGCAGGAAGCCGAGCGTCTGGTCGACATGGACAAGGTCAACGGCCTGGCTCGTGAGCGGGTCGAACAGAGCGGCATCATTTTCATCGACGAAATCGACAAAATCGCCGGGCAGGCCGGCCGTCAGGGCCCGGATGTTTCCCGCGAAGGGGTGCAGCGCGACATTCTGCCGATTGTCGAGGGCAGCACCGTCAACACCAAATACGGGCCGGTCAAAACAGACCATATCCTGTTCATCGCCGCCGGAGCTTTCCACGTCTCCAAACCGTCGGACCTGATCCCCGAACTGCAGGGACGCTTCCCGATCCGCGTGGAGCTTGCCAGCCTGGGCGAGGAGGAATTTTTCCGCATCCTCACCGAGCCGAAAAACGCCCTGATCCGCCAGTATGAGGCGCTGATGGCCACCGAAGACATCCTTCTGGATTTCGACAGCGAGGCGATCCGTGAAATCGCCCGCATCGCCACCCAGGTCAACAGCCAGACGGAAAACATCGGCGCGCGCCGGTTGCACACCATCATGGAAAAGCTGCTCGAAGAGCTCTCCTTCGATGCGCCGGAGCATCAGCAACAGCGCGTCCGAATCGATGTCGATTTCGTGCGCCGACAACTGGCCGACATCGCCCGCGACGAGGATCTGTCGCGATATATTTTGTAAGGTTCCAGGCCAAAGGCAAAAGGCCCGAGGTTTCAGGTTTTAAACTTACAGCTTATAGCTTACAGCTATCTTCTCGAAAGAGCCTGTCCTATGGAAGAGTTGATCAGAAAAGCCAACGTGCTGATGGAGGCATTGCCCTACATCCAACGTTTCAACAACAAGACCATCGTCATCAAATACGGCGGACACGCCATGGTCGACGAACGTCTCAAGCACGAGTTCGCCCGTGACGTGGTGCTGTTGAAATTCATCGGGCTCAATCCGGTCATCGTCCACGGCGGCGGCCCCCAGATCGGCCAGGTGCTCAAATCCATGGGCAAGGAGTCGCGCTTCGTACAGGGCATGCGGGTCACCGACCAGGAAACCATGGACGTGGCCGAAATGGTCCTCGGCGGCAAGGTCAACAAGGAGATCGTAGCCAACATCAACCGCCATGACGGACGGGCCGTCGGCCTCAGCGGCAAGGACGGCCGCCTGATCACGGCGCGCAAGCTGGAGCTGACCGCCATCAACCCCGACACCCTGACCCCCGAGATCATCGACGTGGGGCTGGTGGGCGAGGTGGAAAGTGTCAACACCAGCATCATCACCGCCCTTGAGGAAAGCGGCTTCATCCCGGTCATCGCTCCTGTCGGGGCAGGGCTGGGCGGCGAAACCTACAATATCAATGCCGACCTGGTGGCGGGCCGCGTCGCCGGGGCACTGCGCGCGGAAAAGCTGATACTGCTGACCGACGTGGAGGGTGTCAAGGACAAGCAAGGCAAGCTGATCTCCACCATTGACACCCGCCGGGTGCCGGACCTTATCAACGACGGCACCATCACCGGCGGCATGATTCCGAAACTCAACTGTTGCATCGACGCCATCGACGAGGGCGTTCATACCGCACATATCATCGACGGCCGCGTGGAACATGCCTGCCTTCTGGAAATTTTTACCGATCACGGCATCGGCACCGCCGTAGGGAGATTCGCATCATGATATCACAGGAATGGATCGAACGTGGCGAAGCCCACGTGGTAAAAACTTACGGCCGCTATCCGCTGGTCGCCGTCCAGGGAAAAGGGTGCCGCTTGTGGGATGCCGACGGCAAAAGCTACCTGGACTTTCTTGCCGGCGTGGCGGTCAACAATCTTGGTCACTGCCATCCCAGGGTGGTGGACGCCCTGCAGCAGCAGGCAGCGCGCCTGATCCACTGCTCCAACTATTACCACATCCCCAGCCAGATCGAACTGGCGGAACTGCTGTGCGAGCACTCTTTCGGGGATCGCGTGTTCTTCTGCAACAGCGGCGCCGAAGCCAATGAAGCCGCCATGAAGCTGGTGCGCAAATACAGCGCCGAAAATTTCAACAACGATCGCTTCGAAGTCATCACCGCCCTGGCTTCGTTTCACGGCCGCACCATCGGCACCATCAGCGCCACCGGACAGGACAAGGTCAAGGCCGGCTTCAACCCATTGCTGCCGGGCTTCCATTATGTGCCCTTCGGCGACGTCGAGGCGCTGCGCAAGGCCATCACGCCCCGCATCTGCGCTGTCATGCTGGAACCGGTTCAGGGCGAGGGCGGGGTACGCGTGGCGCCGCCAGGCTACCTGGCCGAAGTGCGCCGCATCTGTGACGAGCACGATCTGCTGCTGGTGTTCGATGAAGTGCAGTGTGGCTGCGGCCGCACCGGCACCCTGTTCGCTTACGAGCAGCACGACGTGGCACCCGACATCATGACCCTGGCCAAGGCCCTGGCCGGAGGGCCGCCCATCGGCGCCATGATCGCCACGGAAAAGGTTGCCGCCTGTTTCGGCCCGGGCTCCCACGGCTCGACTTTCGGCGGCAACCCGCTGATGACCAGCGCCGCCCTCGCCGCCATGCGCACTTTGCTCGAAGATGGCGTGCTCGACAACTGCAGGGCCATGGGCGAGTACCTGCGTGGCCGACTGCTGGAGTTCAAGGAGCGATTCCCCTTTATCTCCGAGGTGCGAGGCCGCGGCCTGATTTTGGGCATGGAATTGACCATCCCCGGCGCCGATATCGTTTCGCGGGCCCTGCAGAAGGGACTGCTGATCAACTGCACCGCCAACACGGTGCTGCGCTTCGTGCCGCCCCTGATCGTGACCCGAGAGGAAATCGACGAGGCGATGGCCATCCTCGGCGACGTTCTGCAGGAATTCTGATTTCAATAGACGGGCCGCTGTCGCAGTCCCGTCCTTTTAGGAGGATCGATCGTGAAAAAAGACTTTCTCTGCCTTACCGACTGGAGCATCGAGGAACTTGAAGGCCTGTTCGCCCTCGCCGCCGATCTGAAAGCCCGGCAGAAGCGTGGCGAGCAACATCACCTGCTCGGGGGCAAGACCCTGGGCATGGTGTTCGAGAAAAGCTCCACCCGCACCCGCATCTCCTTCGAGGTCGGCATGTACCAGCTCGGCGGCCACGCTTTGTTTCTTTCCTCCGGCACCACCCAGATGGGACGGGGGGAACCGATCAAGGATACCGCCCGCGTCATGTCCCGCTACGTGGACGGCATCATGATCCGCACCTTTTCCCAGCAGGGGGTCGAGGAACTGGCCCGATGGTCGAGCATTCCGGTCATCAACGGCCTCACCGACATGTACCACCCGTGTCAGGTTATGGCCGATCTTCTGACCGTCATCGAGCACAAGAAAAATTACCGCGAGCAGATCTACTGCTGGATTGGCGACGGCAACAACATGGCCAACAGCTGGATCAATGCCGCCGTCATGTTCGGTTTTGAACTGCGCGTGGCCACCCCCAGGGGCTATGAACCGCACCCCGTGGTGGTGGAACGCGCCAGACAGCGCGGCGCCCGCATTGTCTATACCAACGATCCACTGGAAGCCGCCCGGGGCGCCGACATCCTCAACACCGACGTCTGGGCCAGCATGGGCCAGGAGGAGGAACAGGCCAAACGCGTTACCGCCTTCAACGGCTTCCAGATCAACGACAAGGTAATCGCCGCCGCCGCTTCCGATTGCATCCTGATGCACTGCCTGCCGGCACATCGCGGCGAGGAGATCACCGACGAAGCCATCGAAAGCCGGCACTCGGTGGTTTTTGACGAAGCCGAGAACCGCCTGCATATTCAAAAAGCCATCATGGCGACCTTGATGGCCTGAAGATGCCGGAGTGGAGCATGACCATCACCTGCCCATATTGCGGATTCAGCCAGCAAGTCCCGCCGGACCGCATCCCGGCCGAAGCCACCGAAGCGACCTGTCCACGCTGTCAGGCGAGTTTTGCCCTGCCCGTGGCCCCGGCAAAGAGCCTGGATCAGGCCGCGGACAAAATCGTTTCTGAAAATCCTGAAATCACCTGTCCGGCAGCCAGCGGAGATCTCACGGATGGGCAAACGGCCACGCAGGAAGGCCCCGCTGCTTTTGCGGAGCCCCGGAAAAGCTGTCCTACCTGCGGGCAGACGCAGGCGGCTCCTCTTGCCGCTGTATACGCCGGTTTCTGGATACGGGCCGCGGCGGCGGCCATCGATTCGATAGCCGCCTGGATTCTGCAACTGACCCTGAGTCTGCTTCTGGGAGCCGTCCTGCAACTGATCGCGCCCGACATTGAAGCCACCTCGGTGTCTTCCATCGTAATGCTGGCGCTTTTCAGCAGCGCGGTCGGCATGGCCTACTATGTGGTGTTCACCGGCGCCTGCGGTCAGACGCCTGGCAAGATGCTGCTGCGATTGAAAGTGGTTCGCCGGGACGGACAAAACATGACTTACGGGCGCGCCGCGCTGCGGGAAATCCTCGGCAAATTCGTTTCCGGCATCACCCTCGGCATCGGCTACCTGATGGTCGCGTTCGACGCTCACAAACAGGGTCTGCACGACAAAATCGCTGACACCTGCGTGATTCATCTATGAAGCATCCCATAAGGTTTTCGGCACAACGAGAACCTGCCATCGACATCGCCGCCGCACATGCGTGACCGGCGTTGCCATAACATTGTCAGAAGGAGTTTTTCCATGTCCAAGCACGGCACTGTCAAAAAGGCTGTCCTGGCCTATTCGGGCGGACTCGACACCTCCATCATCGTACGCTGGCTCATCGAGGAATACGGCTGTGAAGTCATTGCCTTCTCCGCCGACCTCGGCCAGGGTCAGGAACTCGACGGCATCCCCGAAAAAGCCCGTAAAACCGGCGCCAGCAAATGCTATGTGGAGGATCTGCGCGAAGAGTTCGTCCGTGATTTCGTCTTCCCCATGTTCCGCGCCAACGCCATCTACGAGGGGCGTTATTTCCTTGGCACTTCCATCGCCCGTCCGCTGATCTCCAAAAAGCAGATGGAGATCGCCCTGGCCGAGGAAGCCGATGCCGTCTGCCATGGCGCCACCGGCAAAGGCAACGACCAGGTCCGGTTTGAACTGGCCTACTACCATTTCAACCCCGAGATCAAGATCATCGCTCCCTGGCGGGAATGGGATCTCAACAGCCGCGAAGCCCTCATCGCCTACGCCAACAAGCATGGCATCCCCGTGCCGGTGACCAAGAAACGCCCCTGGAGCAGCGACCGCAACCTGCTGCACATCTCCTTCGAAGGCGGCATTCTTGAGAATCCCTGGGCCGAACCGCCGGAAGAAATGTATCTGTTGTCCGTCGCCCCCGAAGAGGCTCCCGACAAGCCGGAATACGTCGAAATCGAATTCCGCAACGGCGATCCGGTAGCCATCAACGGACAAGCCCTGTCCCCGGCGCAACTGCTCGCCCACCTCAACGAACTGGGCGGCAAGCACGGCATCGGCCGCGCCGACATCATGGAAAACCGCTTCGTCGGCATGAAGAGTCGCGGTGTCTATGAAACCCCCGGAGGCACCATCCTTGAGGAAGCCCATCGCGGCGTCGAGCAGATCACCATGGACCGCGAGGTGCTCAACCTGCGCGATTCTCTTATCCCCCGCTACGCCACCATGGTCTACAACGGCTTCTGGTTCGCTCCCGAGCGTGAAGCGATGCAGGCGCTGATCGACGAAACCCAGAAAACCGTCAACGGCGTGGCCCGCGTCAAACTGTACAAGGGACACTGCCGGGTGGTGGGCCGCAAGTCCGACACCAACAGCCTCTTCGATCCGGAAGTGGCGACCTTCGAAGCCGACGAAGTCTACAATCAGGCCGACGCCGAGGGCTTCATCCGCCTCAATGCCCTGCGCCTGCGCATCCGCAGCGCCATGCAGAAAAAACGCGGTTAACGTCGGTAATTAGTGAATAGTGACTGGTGATTTGTTTTTCTAAACACAAATCATCGGTCACCCCTCACGGATCATTATTTGCAGTGGCTGGTGACTGGTAACTGAATAAGGGCAATCGCGCTTTTCACCAATCACAAATCACCAGTCACTGCCTTTCAGTTTTATCAACGGAGCGATTCAACCATGAGCAAAAAGCCCTGGGCCGGACGATTCACCCAGCCTACCGATGCCTTCGTCGAGGCGTTCACCGCCTCCATCGATTTCGATCAGCGCCTCTACCGTTACGACATCCAGGGGTCCGTGGCCCACGCCCGCATGCTGGCCCGCCAGGGCATCATTACGGCAGGCGAAGCTCAAACCATCATCTCCGGGCTTGAATCGATCCTGACCGATATCGAAAAAGGCGATTTCGAGTTCTCCGTGTCCCTGGAAGACATCCACATGAACATCGAGGCACGCCTGATCGAGCGTGTCGGGGCCGTCGGCGGCAAGCTGCATACCGCCAGGTCCCGCAATGACCAGGTCGCCCTCGACATCCGCCTTTACCTGCGCGACGAAGTCCGGGAGGTGCGCTCCTATCTCGAACAGGTGCAGGAAAGCCTGTTGGAACAGGCTGAACGCAACCTGGGTGTCATCATGCCCGGCTACACGCACTTGCAGACCGCGCAGCCGATTCTGTTTTCGCACCACATGATGGCCTACTATGAGATGTTCCGGCGTGATTCCGAGCGCATGGCCGATCTTCTCAAGCGCATCAACCAGCTCCCTTTGGGGGCCGGCGCACTGGCCGGGACCACCTTCCCCATCGATCGGGAGTTTGTCGCCGAACAGCTCGGTTTTGACGGGGTGACCCGCAACAGCCTCGATTCGGTGTCGGACCGGGATTTCGCCCTCGAATTCTGCGGCGCCGCCAGCATCGCGATGATGCACCTGTCGCGCCTTTCCGAAGAACTGATCCTGTGGTCGAGCGCCGATTTCCATTTCATCGACCTGTCCGATGCCTTCTGCACCGGCAGCTCCATCATGCCACAGAAGAAAAATCCGGATGTGCCGGAACTGGTGCGCGGCAAAACCGGGCGGGTGTATGGCAACCTCATAAGCCTGCTGACCGTGATGAAGGCCTTGCCCCTGGCCTACAACAAGGACATGCAGGAAGACAAGGAGCCGCTGTTCGACACCATCGACACGGTCAAGGGCAGCCTGAAGATTTTCGCCGACATGATCGCCCAGATGAGCATCCGCGCCGACAACATGCGCGAAGCCGCCGCCCGGGGCTTTTCCACGGCAACCGATGTGGCCGACTATGTGGTGCGCAAAGGTATCCCGTTTCGCGAGGCACACGAGATCGTCGGCAAAACGGTGCGCTACTGCATCGAGCACGACAAACCGATCGAGGCACTGAGCCTGGAGGAATTCAAAGCCTTTTCGTCCGCTATCGAAGCGGATATCTACGATTTCATCACCCTTGAGGCTTCTGTCAATTCCCGCCGGGCCACCGGCGGCACGGCACGCGAAACCGTCGCCCGGGAAATCTCCCGTGCCCGCCAGGAACGCCTGCAGAGGATGTAACCATGAAACCTCATCGACTGCAAACATGCCTGCTGCTTGCCGTGCTGGTGGTAATGGCCCTGGGCGCCGGCTGCGGCCGCAAAGGACCGGTGCGCCCCCAACGGCAACCGTTGCCCGCTGCGCCGGAGCACCTCGAACTGCGCCAGCAGGGCGACGGCATGCTGCTGTCCTGGAGCATGCCGCGCCTCAACCAGGACGGTACCGAGCTTACCGACCTGGCGGGTTTCAAGATCATGCGCATGGAATTCGAGCCGAATCAGGAATGTCCCGATTGTCGCGACACCTCCATACTGCTACGTCAGATCGAGCTCGCATACCTGCGTGATGTTCAGCAATCGGACGGCCGCTTTTTCATGGCGGACACCGGATTGCAGCAGGGCCGCGGCTATCAGTATCGCGTTATCCCCTACAATCTCTGGGGCCAGGACGGCACGCCGGCCGAGGCTCGCCAGGTTGTTACCTTCCTGCCGCCGGCGCCGCAACAGGTCGCTGCCGAAACCGCCGATGGTGTATTGACTCTGACCTGGCAAGCCCCTGCGCTGCCCGCCGGTCTCGAACTGGTCGGCTACAATGTCTACCGCCGACGTCCCGGGCGGCCCTTCGCCATCGCTCCGCTAAACCCCCATCCCCTTGCGGAACCGCGTTTCGAGGACCGCTTATTCAAAAGCGGCAGCACCTATCTTTACGCCGTCAGGGCGATTGTGAAGCAGGACAGCCAGGAAATCGAAAGTCTCCTCTCCAAAGCGGAGGTGGCGACGCCCTGGGCTGGCGCCGAGGCACCTTTTTGACATATGGAAAGAGCTATGTTACGGTTTTAGCTTGTTTAGATCTGAAATATTCTTTTCATTAAACTCGCCAATTCAATCAGGAGTCTGTTTTTTATGAACCACTTTCAATACCGCAACAACGATCTCTGCTGCGAAGAAGTCCCCCTGAAGGATATCGCCACCCAGGTCGGCACGCCGTTCTATGTATACTCCCACGCCACCTTGAGCCGACACCTGGAGACCTTTTCCTCCGCCTTTGCCGAGGTACCGCACCTGATCTGCTATTCCATCAAGGCCAACAGCAACCTGGCGGTACTCAAAACCTTCGTCAACCACGGTGCCGGTTTTGACATCGTCTCCGGTGGCGAACTGTTCCGCGCTCAAAAGGTCGGCTGCGATGCCGCCAAAATCGTCTACTCAGGCGTCGGCAAGACCGAAACCGAGATCGCCGATGCGCTGCAGGCCGGCATCCTGATGTTCAACGTCGAGTCGACGCAGGAACTTGACACCATCAATGCAGTGGCGGGCCGCCTCGGCAAAAAAGCCGGCATCGCGCTCCGTGTCAACCCCGACGTCGACCCGCAGACCCATCCGTACATCTCCACCGGCATGAAGAAGGCCAAGTTCGGCATCAACATTTCCCAGGCCCTGGAGGACTATCGCCGCGCTGCGAGCCTGCCGAATCTTGAAGTTATCGGGGTAGACTGCCATATCGGCAGCCAGTTGACCAAGCTGTCGCCTTTTGTCGACGCCATCGCTAAAATCCGCGAACTGGTGGAAAACCTGCAGCAGGAGGGCTTTGCCATCAAGTATCTGGATCTGGGAGGCGGCCTCGGTATCACCTACGACGCGGAACAGCCTCCCAGCCCCGCCGATTACGCCAGGGCCATCATTGAAGGGACCAGGGGCCTTGGTGTCACCCTGATTTTCGAACCGGGCCGCGTCATGGTCGGCAACGCCGGCATGCTGATCACCAGGGTCCTTTACGTCAAAAAGGGCGAAGCCAAAAATTTCGTCATTGTCGACGCCGCCATGAACGATCTGACCCGTCCGGCCCTGTACGGTTCCTACCAGGGCATCCAGGCCGCGGATCGCTCCATCGACGGCACCATCATCGCCGACGTGGTCGGTCCCATCTGTGAATCGGGCGACTTCCTCGCCCAGGACCGCGAGATCCCCGCTTTTTCCCAGGGTGACCTGGTAGCGGTAGCCTCCGCCGGAGCCTACGGATTCACCATGAGCTCCAACTACAACAGTCGTCGCCGGGTTCCCGAAATCATGGTCAAAAACGACAAGGTCATGGTGGTCCGCCAGCGCGAAACCTACGACGACCTGATCAAGGGCGAAACCATTCCGGAAGGGCTGTAATGGCCGATGGCTCCGCCGGGACCCCGAGCCCCGGCAGCACATCCGCTCCCATTGTTTACGGAGGACACCCCATGTTTACAGGATCCATGGTCGCCATCATCACCCCGTTCGACAAGGATGGACGTTTTGATGAAGAGGCCTTCAGACAGCTGATCGAATTTCAGATCGAAAACGGTACGGACGTCATCGTCCCCTGCGGCACCACCGGCGAATCCGCCACACTCGATCACGCCGAACATAAACGCGTGATCAAGTCCTGTATCGAGCAGGTAGACAAGCGGGTTCCGGTGCTGGCCGGTACCGGTTCCAACGCCACCACCGAAGCCATCGAACTGAGCCAGAACGCCAAGACGATGGGTGCCGACGGTGTGCTGCTTATTTCCCCCTACTACAACAAGCCTTCCCAGGAAGGTGTCTACCGGCACTTCAAGGCGATTGCCGACAACGTGGCCATTCCGCAGGTGCTGTACAACGTACCGGGTCGCACCGGCATGAACATGACCGCCGCGACCACCATCCGCCTCGCCGACCATCCCAACGTGGTCGGCATCAAGGAAGCATCCGGCGATCTGACCCAGATCAGCCAGATTATCGCTGCGGCGGGAGATCGCATCCATGTGGTCTCCGGCGACGATTTTCTGACCTTGCCGATGATGGCCTGCGGTGCCAGAGGGGTTATTTCGGTAACCGCCAACATCCTGCCAAGGGAAATCAAGGCCATGGTGACCGCCATCAATGAAAATCGCTATGATGATGCCAGAAAAATGCACCTGCATCTGCTTGAACTGCATCAGGCCATGTTCATCGAAACCAACCCGGTGCCGATAAAAACCGCCGCTTCCCTCATGGGACTGTGCGGGGATCATCTGCGCATGCCGCTGGCCGAACTGCTGCCTGACAATCTGGCCCGGCTTAAAACAATAATGACCCGTTACGGCCTTATCGATGCCTGACAAGGAGCCCTCATGATCAAAGTAGCTGTCAACGGTGCCGCCGGGCGCATGGGCGGCCGTCTCATCACCGCCATCAAGGAAACCGGGGGGCTGCAACTCACCGGTGCCCTCGAGCATACCGAAAACCCGATGCTCGGTCAGGATGCCGGCCTGTCCGCCGGTTGTGGACCTCTGGGTGTGTCCATCTGCAGCGATCTGGACAAGGTGCTCAAAGACACCGAGGTCCTTATCGATTTCACCTTTCCGGAAGTTTCCCTGCGGAATCTGGAAGCCTGCGCCCGCCTCGGCAAGAGCCTGGTGATCGGTTCTACAGGCTTTACCCCGGAGCAGCGCGCCCGGGTCGAAGACCTGGCCAGGCACGTGCCCGTGGTGCTGGCGCCCAACATGAGCGTCGGCGTCAACGCCTGCTTCAAGATTCTCAAAGAGGCGGCGCGTATCCTCGGCGAGGGCTTCGACGTCGAAATCGTCGAACTGCATCACAACAAAAAAAAGGATTCCCCCAGCGGCACCGCGGTGCGCATGGGCGAAATCGTCGCCGAAGCCCTGGGCCGCGACTACAACGAATGCGCCGTTTACCACCGCGAGGGAATGTGCGGCGCCCGCACCCAGGAAGAGATCGGCATGCAGACGGTGCGGGGCGGCGACATCGTCGGCGAGCACACCGTCTATTTCATCGGCATGGGTGAACGCATCGAGATCACCCACCGCGCCATGAGCCGCGACATGTTCGCGCGCGGTGCAGTGCGCGCCGCCGCCTGGCTGGCGGATAAGACCCCCGGCCTGTACGATATGCAGGATATCCTTGGATTGAAATAAGTCGGGTTTATATCCACCCCAAAGTCTGGCTCAAACTAAGATAAGGGGAGGTATAAGATGAATACCAACGGCAAATATTCTTGGTTTTAAATCCCCTTTATCCTCTTCATCCCTGTTAATGCGGTTTATTCGGGGTGAGAGCATTACGTATTCTAAAACCTAAACATATATTGGAGAACTACGCATGGCAAAACTTAACGATAACTACCTGAAACTCAAGGCCGGTTACCTGTTCCCTGAGATCGGCCGCCGGGTCAAGGCCTTCAGCCAGGCCAACCCCGACGCCAAAATCATCCGACTGGGTATCGGCGACGTCACCCAGCCTCTGGCTCCGGCGGTTCTCAAGGCCTTTCACGATGCCGTCGAGGATCTGGCCAGCAAGGAAAATTTCATGGGCTACGGCCCCGAGCAGGGCTACGAGTTTCTCATCGACACCCTGATCGAAAAATCCTACAAACCCCTCGGCGTCGAGCTGAAAACCTCCGAGATTTTCATCTCTGACGGCAGCAAGTGTGACTGTGCCAACATCCTCGATATCTTCGCCCTGGACAACAAGGTCGCCATCTGCGACCCTGTCTATCCGGTCTACAACGACACCAACGTCATGATTGGCCGCACCGGCGAGGCGGACGAAAAGGGCTATTACTCAGGACTCACCTACCTGCCCTGCACCGAGGAAAACGGCTTCACCCCTGCCATCCCCTCGGAAAAGGTCGATATCATCTATCTGTGCTACCCCAACAACCCCACCGGCGCGGTGGCAAGCCGGGAAGACCTCAAGAAATGGGTCGATTTTGCCCTGGCCAACGATGCGGTGATCTTTTTCGACGCCGCCTACGAAGCATTCATCACCGAACCGGGCATCCCCCATTCCATCTATGAAATCGAAGGCGCCCGGCGCTGTGCCATAGAATTCCGCAGTTTCTCCAAGACCGCCGGTTTCACAGGCGTACGCTGCGCCCTGACGGTGGTGCCCGAGGAGATTATGGCCGATACCGGCAGCGGTGAAAAAGCCTCCCTCAACAAGCTCTGGAACCGTCGCCAGTCGACCAAGTTCAACGGCGTCTCCTACCCGGTGCAGAAAGCTGCCGCCGCTGTCTATTCCGACGAAGGCTGGGCCCAGGTCAAGGAGACGATTGACTATTACATGGAAAATGCACGTCTGATCCGCGAAGGCCTTCAGGCCGCCGGCCTGACCGTGTATGGCGGTGTCAACGCCCCCTACATCTGGCTGAAAACCCCGGGCGGCATGAGCAGCTGGGACTTCTTCGACAAACTGCTGTCCGAGTGCCACGTGGTCGGCACCCCCGGCAGCGGCTTCGGCCCCAGCGGCGAGGGTTTCTACCGTCTTTCAGCCTTCGGTGACCGCCAGAATGTCATTGAAGCCATCGAGCGTATCAAAAACAACCTCGCCTGAACCATCGCAATCCCCGCACGGCGACAAGCGCGTTTAAAAAACACCCCCCGGAGGCAATTCCCCGGGGGGTGTTTGGCATCCGCCATCCCTGCCGCATTTACGCTGCCAGACCATCCTCAAGTACTTCACTATTTATTTTTTCCATAACAAATCCCGTTTATATAAATATTATCAATTAGACTCCACGCCCGGGATTTGTTAGCTTGTGTCCATCCGGAAACTCCGGATGGATACAGCGTAGTTTTCATATGGGAAACGAGCACTTTTCGCATTAGGCCCCGTGCGTTACCACGAGGAGAGCTGGACCCCGCGACCATTAACAGCCGCCGCCTGCCTTTCCGGACGGGAAGCAGTTGCGGCGTTTTTTCGATGGCATGCACAAACAGGGAGGAGAAGATGGCAAAAATCCGCAATATAATGGCCGGACGATGGGGAATAATCGGCGCTGGAATCTTTATCGGTGCCCTGGCGGCCCTGCTGCAGAAGTTCGGCAATCCCGGCAACATGGGGGTGTGTGTGGCCTGTTTCGAGCGCGACATCGCCGGCGCGCTCGGCCTGCACCGGGCCGAAGTCGTGCAATACCTGCGACCCGAGGTCATGGGTTTCGTTCTTGGGTCATTGCTGGCCGCCTATCTCTTCAGGGAATTTCGGCCACGTCTCGGTTCGGCACCCATCGTCCGGTTTGTGCTGGGTTTTTTCGCAATGATCGGCGCACTGGTTTTTTTGGGATGTCCCTGGCGGGCGGCTTTGCGCCTGGCCGGCGGCGACGGCAGTGCCATTTTTGGCCTGCTCGGCCTTGTAGCCGGCATCTGGCTTGGCACCCTGTTTTTGAAGGGCGGCTACAATCTCGGCCGCTCCCAATCCACCCAGTCCGCTGCCGGCTGGCTGATGCCCCTGTTCATGCTCGGCATGCTGGCGCTGCTGATGATTTTCCCGGCGATTCCCGGCGCGTCGAAAAACGGGGTGCTTTGGTTCAGCGTCAAAGGGCCGGGCGCCATGCATGCCCCACTCCTGGTTTCCCTGGGTGCAGGGCTGGCCATCGGATTTATCGCTCAGCGCAGCCGCTTCTGCACCATGGGCGCCATTCGCGATTTCGTCCTGTTCCGGCAGACACACCTGCTTGGCGGCTTTATCGCTCTCATCGTCACCGCCCTGGTTGTCAACCTGCTTGTCGGTCAGTTTCATCCCGGCTTTGAGGGGCAACCCGTAGCACACACCATGCAGTTCTGGAACTTTGCCGGCATGCTGCTGTCCGGTCTGGCCTTCTGCCTGGCAGGTGGCTGCCCGGGACGCCAGCTGTTTCTGGCCGGCGAAGGTGACGGGGACGCGGCCGTGTTTGTTCTGGGCATGGTGGCCGGGGCCGCGGTCAGCCACAATTTCGGGCTGGCCAGCTCCCCGGCAGGCATCGGCCCCTACGGCATGCAGGGCGTTGCGGTCGGGCTACTGGCGAGCCTTTTCATTGGCTTCAGCATGCGAAAAAAAATGGCCTGAGGAGGGCAAAATGACAACAACCATCGATGCACGCGGGCTCTCCTGTCCGCAACCTGTGATGCTGACCCTTGCTGCCATCAAGGCTGGCGAGGCGGATGAAATCATCGTTCTGGTAGATAACGAAGCCTCCCGCGAAAATGTCTGCCGAGCGGCCGGCAACCGCGGCTGGACGGTGGCAAACCTGAGCGACCAAGGCGACGAAACACGGATTACCCTCAACAAAGGATAAGGGTGTGGCGCTCTTCAATTTCAGGGAAGAAAAAAAGACCGCACCGGTTTCGGACGCACCCAGCAGCCGGATGGAACGGGGCATGCTGGTATTTGCCAATACCAGTGAAGTGATCCAGCCACACACTGTGCCGCAACCTGACCGAAAATTTGCCTGGTTCGGAGTTTAACACCTTGACATTTCATTATCTGCAAACCATTGTCTTGTGGCACAATCGCACCCTGACAGCCATTGACAAAATGACAGCGCGCTCCGGTCTTGTCGCCGACGCAGGATTCATGTATCTTGCCAAAATGATCGGGGAAGCCTGGCCGGCCATTTTGCACAGCCGACGCCGGCAACCCAGGTGGCGGACATCATTGAGCAGATTCCCCGGGCTTGGGAAGAACTGCAGAGCGTTTGGAGCCAATCATAATGACCTCTGAGAAAATCAAGCTGACGCATATGGTGAAAGCGGCCGGCTGAGCTGCCAAACTGGGCCCGGAGGGCCTGGAAGATGCTTTGACCGGCTTGTTTGCCGAGACCGATCCGAATCTTATTGTCGGACCGGAAACCGCCGATGACGCGGGCGTGTATCGCCTCAGCGAGGACTGCGCCCTGGTCGAGACCACCGACATCATCACCCCCCTGGTCGACGACCCCTTTTTGTTCGGCGCTATCGCCGCCGCCAATGCCCTGTCGGATGTCTTCGCCATGGGCGGGCGTCCGCTGACCGCCATGAACCTCGCTTTCATTCCGCCCTGCGGTCTTCCCCGCGAAGCCCTGCGGGAATTGCTGGACGGCGGTGCCCGCAAGATTCGAGAGGCCGGCGCATGCCTGGTTGGCGGCCACACCGTTGAAGATGACGAGCTCAAATACGGCCTGGCCGTAACCGGCGTTGTCCATCCGCAGCGGGTGGTGCGCAATTCAACGGCCCGCCCCGGGGATGTGCTGATCCTCACCAAACCCATTGGCACGGGTATTGTTGCCACCGGCATCAAGGCGGAAATGGTCGCCGATGCCACCGTGGCAGAAGCCTGCCGCTGGATGGCAACCCTCAACGGTCAGGCGGCCGCCATCATGACCGCATGCGGTGCCCATGCCTGCACCGACATCACCGGCTTCGGCCTCATCGGTCACGCCTCGGAGATGGCCCGTGGAGCCGGCGTCACCCTGGCACTGCGTCTGGCGAACGTACCGGTGATCAACGGGGTCGCGGACCTGGTCCGCGACGGGCTGGTGCCCGGAGGCTGTTACCGCAACCGCGCCTATTATGCCCGTATGCTCCTTGATGCCCGGCCCGACCGGGTCGATGCCGACATGCCGGGTTCAAGCGAGGATCTGCTGCCGTTTTTCGATCCCCAGACATCCGGGGGGCTGCTGATCGCCATGGAAGACGGCGCAGCCGATGCGTTTCTGCGCCGAGCGGCCGATGGCGGCTGCTTTGCCGTTGTCGTGGGCGAGGTACTGGAAGGCAGGGACCATGCGGTGGAAATCCGCTGATACCGGCAGCGGCAGTCCCGGGGCAAGACATGAACAACAACCGGTTTTTGGCATCCGCGGCGCAAGCATGGCGTGGAAATTGCGCCTTGACACATCCGCGCCACGGGACTAGCCTGACTGCATGAAAACGACGACCACCCTTTTCAAAGCCCTGGCCCATGATACCCGTCTGCGCATTCTCAATCTGCTGCTAGACGGCGAGGTCTGCGTCTGCCATATCATGGAAATCCTGCAGTTACCCCAATCGACGGCTTCTCGCCATCTGGGCATACTGAAAAATGCGGGACTTGTCATGGACCGCCGCAGCGGCACCTGGGTACATTATTCCCTTGCCCCGCAAATGCCGCCGCCGGCGATGCAGATCCTTGATCTGCTTGGGGCGCACCTGCCGACCCTCAAAACATGTCAGGCCGACCGGGCCCGGTTGGCCGAACCGGAGGTGCGGCGCAAACAGTGTAACTGATTTCCCCATGAGCCATGGCATCGCCCGCCCGGCATCAGGCGTCCGCCCTGTCGGACAGCTTCAGCCACCGCGCAATGTCGAGTTCTCCCGGCAAAAAAGTCCGCCCCCCCACAGTGATCCCGGCCAGGCTTCCGTCCAGGGTCCATCCCCCGCAATCGTTGCGTAAACCGGCGTTGCAGCATTTCAGGCGCATCATCGCCGGTTTCGGGTTCTCCGCCCTCAATACCGGGCGGCTTATCGAACCGGCCATCCAGAGCAGATCGAAGTCTCCACAAAAGCTCTCGGCACCCGGTATCGACACCCCCTCCCGCAGACCGACAAGAAGACGGCATGGCTGGTCGTGCAGACAGCCGATCCAGATGACCGGCAGGCGCACCCTGTCACCGGCAAGCTCGACCCACGCCAGAGGCTTCAAAAGCCACGGAAATTCTTTTTTTGTCTTCATCATGCCTCCGCTCGACTCCTTAAGTAAAACAGGTTGGCACTGCTTGACAAGACACCGCGCGCCATTGCGAGGTCCGGGGAAAAGAACCCTTTTCATCCGTGGGAATGGCTGCTATGGTACTGAACTGACATGAGTTGCAGACTGCTGCCTGCAGCAGACCTTGCAATCCTTATTGCTGTTTTACGCCCACACCGGAGGATGCCATGCCGGCCGTTATCAGCCAGAACCCCCTTGGACAGATTTCTCACACTCCCCTGGTGCGGCTCAGTCGTCTGACACATCCGGACAGCGCCGCTGTCTGGGGCAAAATGGAGAATCTCAACCCTGGCGGCAGCGTCAAGGACCGCATCGCCCTTGCCATGGTCGAAGATGCCGAAAGCCGTGGCTTGATCAAGCCTGGAGCGACCCTGGTGGAACCGACCAGCGGCAATACCGGCATCGGCCTGGCGCTGGTGTGCGCGGTCAAGGGCTACAAACTTATCCTGACCATGCCCGAAACCATGAGTGTCGAACGCCGCAGATTGCTTGCCGCCTACGGCGCCGACCTGGTTTTGACACCGGGAACCCAGGGCATGCGCGGTGCCGTGGCGCGGGCGGAAGAACTCGCCGGCCAGTACGGCTATTTCATCCCCATGCAGTTCAGCAATCCGGCAAATCCCCGCATTCACGAACAGACCACGGGACCGGAAATCATCGCCGCCCTGGATGGCCAGATCGACGCCTTCGTGGCCGGGGTCGGCACCGGTGGCACCATTACCGGCGTGGGGCGGGCTTTGCGCAAACACAACCCCCAGGTCGATATCGTCGCTGTCGAACCGGCCGCGTCACCGATTTTATCCGGAGGATCACCCGGACCCCATAAAATCCAGGGCATCGGCGCCGGTTTCATTCCGGAGGTTCTCGACACCGGGATCTACCGGGAGGTCATCACCGTCAGGGACGAGGACGCCTTTGCCACGGCGCGCAGGCTGGCAAGGGAGGAAGGATTGTTTGTCGGTATCTCCGCCGGCGCCAACGTATGCGCCGCACTGCGCCTGGCCGAGCGCCTTGGCCCCGGGAAAAACGTGGTAACGGTCCTTTGCGATACCGGAGAGCGCTATCTGTCCGTTGGCGTATTCGACTGAGGAGGCATTCCCTGTATGGGGTCAGCGATGGACGCCGATGCACGCTACGAACGGCTGCTGCAATTGCTGAACAGCCTGGGACCCGCCGCCGTGGCGTTTTCCGGAGGCGTGGATTCGACCCTGCTGCTGCGCGCCGCGCTGGACGCCCTCGGTGCGCGGCAGGTGCTGGCCGTCACCGCCGTTTCGGTGTTTTTCCCTGCCTGGGAGCAACAATACAGCCGTGATCTTGCGCATCAGATCGGCGCGCGCCAGCTGCTGGTACCATGCGATCTGCTGGCCCTGCCGGCCGTGGTCCGCAACGATCCGCTGCGCTGTTATCATTGCAAAAAAGCCCTGTTCGGTGATTGTGCCGAAATGGCGCGGCAAACCGGATTTTCCCTGATGCTGGACGGCACCAACCTCGACGATGGCAGGGATTACCGCCCTGGCAGCCGGGCCGCCCGGGAACTGGGCGTGCGATCCCCGCTGGCCGAGGCCGGCCTTGGCAAACAGGACATCCGCGACCTGAGCCGACGGCTCGGGCTGCCAACCTGGAAGCGCCCGGCCTTCGCCTGCCTGGCGTCGCGCATCCCTTACGGTTCGCCCATCAGTGCTCACGCACTGCGGCAGGTGGATCGATGCGAATCGGCGCTGCGCAGCCTTGGTTTCGACGGATCCCGCGCCCGGCATCATGGCGCCAGCGTCCGCATTGAAATTCCGCTGCCCTTGTTGTCGCAAATACTGGCGGAGCCGACACGGCGAGCGGTTATCCGGGCGGCGAAAGAGGCCGGGTTTACCTATGTCTGTCTCGATCTGGAAGGCTACCGCAGCGGCAGCCTCAACGAAATCCTGACCGAGGCAGAGGGATGATTTTTCTCCGCACCATCGTACCGCCACGGAATTGTTCCCGCTTCGTTTCGCGGGGGTATTCACAAAAATCATTTCAACCGATGGACGTAATGCGATGAATAATTCCCGCTGCCTGTTGTGCATCTGTTTCTGCGCCGGTGTGTTCGCCGCCCTGATCAGCAGCGGAGCTGCCTGGATGGCAGGCAACGCCGGACTGCCCCAATGGCTCGGCGTTAAGCTTGTCCCCGCCTGGAGCGGCGCGTGGATTCACCCTCGCCTGGTATGGGGCGGGCTGTGGGGACTGTTCTATTACACAACGGTCAGTTCTCCCCGGGGTCGTATCCAATGGATGCGCAAGGGGCTGTGGGTCAGCCTGCTGCCTTGCGCCTGGCAGTTGTTTTTTGTCTTTCCCAATCGCACGGACGCGGGCATGCTCGGCCTCGGCCTTGGCACTCTCACCCCCTTGTTCATCCTTTTCTACAACCTCATCTGGGGCGCTACCACCGGCATTTTCGCCCGCGCCTTCTATGGCCGCAGCCGATGATCGCGGTCTTTTCTCGGGGAGCTTGCGTTGCATTCGCCCTGGTTCTGTGCCTTGTCTCCTGCGCCTCGCATGCCCTCGCCGCCTCAAGCCTGCGGGGTCGCGTCACACATATCTACGATGGCGACACCATCCGGGTTGCCGGCATCGGCAAGGTCAGACTGCTGGGCATCGACGTGCCGGAAAAGGAAGCTTCATACCGGGATCGCTATTTGCGGCAACGGGGCATCGCGCCGGACAGGCTGCGCCGCATCCACCACCGCGCCCACGCCTATGTCCGTGCAAAAAGCCTCGGACGGATCGTAGTCCTGCGAACAGAGCCGCCAACGCGCGACACCTACGGGCGACTTCTCGCCTATGTCACCCTGCCCGGCGGACACATGCTCAACCGGCTGCTTCTGCAACAGGGCCTCGCCGCGGTCTACCGACGCTTCGATTTTTCTCTGAAAAGGGATTTTATCGAAACGGAAGAAGACGCCCGCCTGGCGAAACGGGGCATGTGGCAACAATAACCTTGATCCCCGGGCTTCGGGTTCATTTCCGGTTGCGCAGCGCCAGCCGTGACATGACGCCGCGGCGGCGGGGGTTGGGCGGCAGGTTGTCCTGCACGAAACGCACATCCTCGATGGTGTAAAAGGCGCGGGGATTGAAGCGTTTGACCAACGTCAGCACATCCTGCAGATTGCGACGTCGGCAGACGGTGAAAATCAGCTGCACCGGGCCGGTTTCACCCCGTGCCCGCAGATTGGTGACGCCGTAGCCGGCTTTCCACAAATGTTCCGTCAGCACAGTGGCATCCTTGCGGGTAATGATGCGCACAATCAGGCTGCCCAGCGCGATACGTTCTTCGATCAGCACGCCGACATAATTGCCGGTGGCGAAGCCGAGGGCAAAGGCCAGATAGGTAAGAACATTGGTCAGGTTCTGCATCACCTGGCTGATGGCCAATACCCATATCAGCGACTCGAAAAATCCCAGCACCGCAGCCCACCCTTTCAGCGACCGGGACACGAAAATGATCCGCAGCGTTCCGATGCTGACATCGATAATCCTGGCAAAAAACACCAGCAGCGGCAACAAAACCAGGCCGAGAGCCCCGCTATCGGGCAGAACTGAACTCACGTGCAGCCTCCCTTGTATGAAAGCGATACATCCGCTTGCAGCTGATCCTCTGCGCCGCCCGACACACAAGCCAATTTGGCTTTGGACCGCTTTTCATCGTACGCCTGCGTATCCATCCGGAAATTCCGGATGGATACGCATTGAGCGCGTCGGCCTGGCGCAAGACGATTTTCCCGGCCGATCATCCCCCTGCCGGCCGACCAGTATCCAGCTGCTGCTCCAGTGCCAGAATACTCAGAGTGGTCGCCAGCACCGTGTCCGGATTAAGGGAGATGCTGTCGATGCCGCATTCCACCAGAAACGCGGCAAATTCGGGGTAATCACTTGGCGCCTGACCGCAGATGCCGATCTTGCATCCACAGGCCTTGACCCGTCTTATGACATCCGAGATCATGCGGGTTACCGCCTCATTGCGTTCGTCGTAAAGATGCGCAACAATCTCGGAATCGCGGTCCAGCCCCAGCAACAGCTGGGTCAGGTCGTTGGACCCGATGGAGAAACCATCGAACAGCGCAGCGAACTCTTCGGCCAGCACCACGTTGGAAGGGATCTCACACATCACATACAACTCCAGACCGTCCCTGCCCCGTTGCAAACCGGCGCCGGCCATGACCTCGATCACCCGTCGCCCTTCTTCCACGGTGCGGCAGAAGGGGATCATGAGCTTGACGTTTTTCAGTCCCATATCCTCCCGCACCCGCTTCATGGCGCGGCATTCGAGCAGGAAACCTTCGCGGTAGCGGTCATCGTAATAGCGCGAGGCCCCCCGGAATCCGATCATGGGGTTCGATTCGTCCGGCTCGAAATAGCTCCCCCCCAGCAGGTTGGCGTACTCGTTGCTCTTGAAATCGCTCATGCGCACGATGACGTCGTTGGGGTAGAAAGCCGCGGCCAGGGTAGCGACCCCCTGCGAAAGCTGATCGACAAAAAATTCACCGCCGTCGGAATAACCGGCAATCAGATCGGCGATTTTTTCCCGTGTCTCGCGGTCCTCGACCCTCTCCGGATGCAACAGGGCGATGGGATGCGCCTGAATGGCCGTATTAATGATGAATTCAAGACGCGCCAGCCCCACCCCGTCGTTGGGGATGCGGCGCAGTCCGAACGCCTGCTGCGGATTACCAATGTTCATCATGATACGGGTGCGCGGGCGGTGCAATTCCGCGAGATTGGTCTTTTTGATCTCGAAGGGCAGCTTGCCGGCATACACAAAGCCGGTTTCCCCCTCCGCGCAGCACACCGTCACCGGATGCTCGTCGGCAATAACGGAGGTCGCGTCGCCGGTGCCGATCACGCAGGGAATGCCAAGCTCGCGGCTGACAATGGCGGCATGGCATGTCCGGCCACCGCGATTGGTAACGATGGCGGCGGCTTTTTTCATGACCGGCTCCCAGTCGGGGTCGGTCATGTCCGTCACCAGCACGGCTCCGGGCTGAAAGCGGCCGATCTCCGCTGCGTCCTTGATGACCATGGCCCGGCCGACGCCGATTTTGCTGCCGACCGCCCGGCCCGTTGTGATAATTTCCCCGCGCTGCTGCAGCTGGTATTCCTCCAGCACGTTGCCGGTCAGGGCCGACTGCACCGTTTCCGGCCGCGCCTGCACAATGAACAGTTCGCCGGTTTCACCATCCTTGGCCCATTCGATATCCATGGGGCGGCGATAATGTTCCTCGATGGTGCAGGCCATCCGCGCCAGGGTCAGCACCTCGTCGTCGTCCAGGCAGAAGCGCTCGCGGTCTTCCGGTGCCACGGAAATCTCGCGCGTTGCTTGCGGACCATTATTGAGGCTGTAAACGATCTTTTTTTTCTTGCTTCCCAGACGCCGGCTGATGATGGGGCGAAATCCCTGTTTGAGGGTCGGCTTGAAGACAAAAAACTCGTCGGGATTGACCGCACCGCGCACTACGTTTTCGCCCAGCCCCCAGGCCCCGTTGATCAGCACCACCTCGCGAAATCCAGTTTCCGTGGAAATGGTGAACATGACACCGGCGCTGGCCAGGTCGGAGCGCACCATTTTCTGCACGCCGACGGACAGCGCCACGCTCATGTGGTCGAAACCATGATGCTCCCGGTAGGAAATGGCGCGATTGGTAAACAGCGAGGCGAAGCAGTTGCGGCAGGCGGCGAGCAATTCGTCGGCACCGCGGATGTTGAGATAGGTTTCCTGCTGACCGGCAAAAGAGGCGTCCGGCAAATCCTCGGCGGTGGCGCTGGAACGCACCGCCACATCGCAGTCGGCCCCGTACTGCTGCTCCATCCGGGCATAGGCGGTACGGATCGCCTGTTCAAGGGCATCCGGCAATTCGGCATGGCGGATGGCCCGGCGCACCTGGTGGCCGACGGAGGTCAGGCTGTCAATGCTGTCGGCATCGAGATCGGTCAGCAGGCGACTTATCTGCTCATCGAGCCCGGTTTCGCGCAGAAAGAACCGATAAGCCTCGGCGGTCACGGCAAAACCGCCCGGCACCTTGATGCCGAGATCCGTCAGGTTGCCTATCATTTCCCCCAGCGAGGCATTTTTCCCTCCCACCAGAGGCAGGTCGTCAAGAGCGATATCCTCGAACCACATGATGTGCGCAAACTCTGTCATCGGTGCCTCCCTTTTCAAGCCGGCATGCAAAGCGGTACGCTACCTTGCCATCGCCCGCAAATCCCGGGCGTTTCTGTCACCGTAAATTCTAACAGATATCCCTGCGTTCGCCGCCCCGCCCGACCTGTTCACAAGCCGCAATCAACGAACGCCGACGGCAGGCTTGCGAAGCACAGTCCGCGGGACCACCATATTGATTGAAAAATATCGGGCACTGATGCTTTAATGGTTGCGGTCGCAGCCTGGCCACGCTTCGCCAGACCAATTTACCCCGCAACGGAGACATGTATGCCGTTTGATTGCCGTAGCCTTTTTTTAGCCACCGTTTTGCTGGGCTTGTGTTCCGCCTGCACACCGAAACCTCAGGCTCCGCCCCCTCTGCCGGGGTCCGCGCCGGATCCGGGCCAGCCGGCAGCGGCCCTTGACGATCAGGATCTGCAATGGCGCACCTGGCTGGAAGATCTCGGCGAGGAAGCCCTGGCGCAGGGTATCCGCGAAGAGGTGCTGCACGACGCGCTGGCGGACCTGCAGCCGGCTCCGGAACTGCTCATGCCCCGCCATAAACAGGCCGAGTTCGCTCTCTCCAAACAGGAATACGTGCAGCGTCTCGCCTCCGAGCAGCGTTTTCAGGCAGGGCTGCAACGAAAGGACGAACTGCGGGATCTGCTGCAAAAGATAGAGTGGCGCTATGGCGTTCCGGAAGCCTACCTGCTGGCCCTGTGGGCGATTGAAAGCGACTTCGGCAAGGGTGCAAACCGCCACCCGGTGATCCGTGCCCTGGCCACACAGGCGTGGCGTAGCCAACGGCCGGCCTTTTTCCGCAAGCAATTGCTGGCCGCGTTGCAGATCCTCGATCAGGAGCGCATGCCAAGCGAGCAGCTGCGCGGTTCCTGGGCCGGCGCCATGGGACATTTCCAGTTCATCCCCACCACCTATCTCGACTATGCGGTCGATTTCAACGACGATGGGAAACGGGATATCTGGACCGATGTGGAGGATGCACTGGCCTCCGCGGCCAGCTACCTGGCCCGGGCGGGGTGGCAAAGACAAACAGCCTGGGGGTGGAGAATCGACCTGCCGGCGGCCTTCGATCGCACCCTGGCCGATCCGGGGGTCAAAAAGAGCCTGGCCGACTGGCGCGCGCTGGGCCTGCCTGCCGTGGCCGGCAGCGACGAGGTGCAGGCCGCACTGCTATTGCCCGACGGACCGCAGGGACCGGCCTTCCTGGTCACCGACAACCTGCGGGTGCTGATGCGCTGGAACCGCTCCGTTGCCTTCGCGCTGGCGGTCGGACATCTGGCGGATCGCTTCGAGAAGGCCGACCGGAACATTCCGGTCGAGGGACCCGCCTCGCCGCTTTAACCGCTACATTGCACCGACCTCCTGATGCGGAAGGGTCATTTCAGATTCATTTTGACCAGCACCTCGTTGGCAGTTTCCTCCAGTGCCTTGCCGGAAACATTGACAGTGGGCCACCCCTGGCGTCGGAACAGAATTTTGGCATAGCGAATTTCCTCCTCGATCTCCCCCAGATCGGCGTAGGCGGCACGCGGATCCTGACCCAGATGTTTAAGGCGGGCGACACGCAGCTCCACCAGCCGCTGGGGGTCGATATACAACCCGACGACCCGCTTCGGATCGACCTGAAACAGCTCCTTGGGCGGTTCGATCCCCAGCACCAGCGGCACATTGGCGACCTTCCAGCCGAGATGGGCCAGGTAGGTTGAAAGGGGCGTTTTGCTGGTCCGGGAAACCCCGACCAGTACGATATCCGCCTGCAACAGGTGCCGCACCTCCTGCCCGTCGTCGTGCTTGACGGTGAATTCCACCGCTTCGATGCGACGAAAATAGTCCTCATCCATATCGTGCAGCAAGCCCGGCGTTTGCCCGGGCGAACGCCCGAAAAACTTGGAAAACTGGGAAAGCAGGGGCGTCACCAGGTCAAAAGCCAGAATCCCCCGGTTTTCACAGGTCTCCTGGATAAACTGCGCCAGCGCCCGGTTGACGACCGTATAGACGACCATGCCCTTGTGTTGCATGACCTCACCGATACCCTGCAGCACGGCGGTTTCATTGCGCACATTGCTGATGCGCCGCAACCGCACCGGCTTGTCCCGGAACTGGGTCAGGACCGCATTGACAATCTTCTCGGCGGTTTCGCCGGTGGCGTCGGACATCAGATAAATGACTTGGGGCGTGGTCATGCAACCTCCGGAAACGGATGCGGGATTCAGGGCGGATCAGACGGCAGAGCCCGGAGCACATCGAGCATGGCATCGTGAATGGCGCCATTGCTGGCCACCAGCTGCCGGCCATCGATCGCGGCAGGGCGGCCAGCGAAGTCCGTCACCCTGCCACCGGCTTCGGTCACCAGCAACAGGCCGGCGGCCACGTCCCAGGGCTTGAGATCGAATTCCCAGAAACCGTCAAACCGCCCCGCCGCCACATAACACAGATCAAGCGCCGCGGCACCGTCGCGACGCACGCCGTGGGTCCGATAATAAAACAGCTTGAAATAATCCATCGAGCGGTGCCAGCGGTCGCCAAGCTCGTAAGGAAACCCCGTCGCCAGCAGCGTCCTGGACAGGTCGTCGGCCCGCGACACCTGCAGTGGCGCACCATTGAGGAACGCCCCGCCGCCGCGCACGGCGGTGAACATTTCGTCATGCACGGGGTCGTACACCACCGCCACCTCCGTCCGCAGGCGCTGCTGCACAGCGATGGATACGCAGAAGAAGGGATAGCCATGCACGAAATTGGTGGTGCCGTCGATGGGGTCGATAACCCACCGCCAATCGCTGCCGGCCTGGCTGGCGCCGCTCTCCTCGGCCAGAATCGCGTGCTGCGGCCAGTCCCGGCGGATACAGGCGAGGATAAGGGCCTCCGAGCCGCGATCGACATCGGTGACCATGTCGACACGCCCCTTGTAATCGACGCGGCGCGAACCGCGCATGGCTTCCAGAATATAGGCGCCGGCACGGCGGGCAGCGGTTTCGGCGGTATTGAGGATTTCCTGCATGGCGGGTAACGTAGCTTTCGTCGGGGCCAAAATTGCGGGACATGAAAACCGCCCCCCCGGTAATTGGCGATCAGTGATTGGTTGTACATAGCACATCCAGCCTGGCTCGTCTCCCGGAAAAAGCGTCCCCTGACGTTTACATCCGTCTATGGGTTGAGAGAATCATGGCGCGGCTGCTCCTGTGCTGTTCGGCATGGCCGGACAGCACCTGGCCGGCAGGCCGGTTCCGAAACCTTCCCGCATAAAGCGCCGACAGGGTTTCGTCATGTACCGCTCCAATGGCAGGGATCGCGGGCGATCTCCAGGCTCAGGTAATCACCTTCGCGCAACACGCTGCGGATAATCCCGATGCCGTGAAGGATCTCCTCCTCCGTCACGATAAGGTGGGGGCGGAAACGGATGCTGCAGCCGCCGCAACCGATCAGCAACAATCTGCGGCGGAAAAATGCCCTTACCAGCTGATCCCTTGTATGGTTATCCGGTACGTCAAAGGCGCACATCAGACCGCGCCCCCGAGGATTGGACACCACGCGCGGGAATTCCGCAGCCAGCTGGCACAGCTCCGCCAACAGCAGTTCGCCCTGCCTCCGGGCATTTTCAACCAGCCCTTCCTCCTCGATGATGCGCAGAATATGGGTACAGCGCGCCATGTCGACCAGGTTTCCGCCGAAGGTCGAATTGATGCGACTGCGTTCCTGGAACACGTGGCAACTGACCTCGTCGATACGGCGCGAGGCGAGCATCCCGCACACCTGGGTCTTCTTGCCAAAAGCCAACAGGTCGGGCTGCACGCCGAAATGCTCAAACGCCCAGAACCGTCCCGTCAGCCCGACACCGGTCTGTACTTCGTCGAAGATCAGCAGGATATCGTGACGGTCGCACAACTGCCGCAGGGCCTGCAAAAATTCCGCGCGGAAATGGTTGTCGCCCCCCTCCCCCTGAATCGGCTCGATGATGATCGCGGCGACATCCTCCCCTTGCTCGTCAATGATCCGGCCGATGGTTCCCATTGCCTCGTTCTCCAGATGGCAAACCGAAGCCAGGTTCTCTTCGGTGATGGGGAAGGTCAGTTTCGGATTGACGATTCGCGGCCAGTCGAATTTGGGGAAAAAGCGCGTCTTGCGCGGATCATAGGTATTGGTCAGCGACAGGGTGTAGCCGGAACGGCCATGGAAGGCCTGGCGGAAATGAATCACCTGCCTGCCGATGTCTTCTTTGTATCCGGCGACCAGATTCTTCCTTACCTTCCAGTCAAAGGCGGTTTTCATGGCATTCTCCACCGCCAGCGCACCGCCGTCGATGAAAAACACATGCGGCATCGCCGAGGGCATGGCGACACGGGCGAAGGTATCGACGAACTCGGCCATGGCCGTGGTATAGACGTCCGAGTTGGAAGGCTTGTTCACCGCCAACCGGCCCAGCCGCGCCCGCTCCTTCAGCAACCGGGGATGGTTGTAGCCCACCGCCATGGAAGCGTACATGGAAAAGAAATCGAGGAACCGTTCCCCCGTGCGCTGATCGACAAACCAGCTCCCCAGGGAACGATCCAGATCGAGAATAATATCGTACCCTTCGGTCAGCATATAGCGGCCCAGGGTCCGCTTTACATCGTGGGGATGAATCACAGGCACCTCCGCTTTCGACAAAACAGGTCAGCATTTGGCCGGGTTTCCGGATAAACACAGTTTAGCAGCACGGAGGGTTTGGGCTACGAGACGTGCAGGGGCGGATCGCGAACCGCCCCTGTCCAAAGAATAGGCAAAGAGGAAATTAGCCTGATAAATCAGGGCTCAGCACA